>JBPCSW010000086.1:0-8445 GCA_051006675.1 Fluviibacter sp. | reverse complement strand
ACCTTTGACGCCGGCCTGCGTGGCGGGAACTAGGGTTAATTGTGGAGAAAAGCGGATGCGATTAATCAGATCGCCCAACCATTTCATGCGGGGTTCTTTGAAAATCACCGTCGCTTTGTGGCGTTGGCTATAAATGGGGCCGAGCATTTCAAAGCAACCAATGTGCGGTGATATCAGAATAAGTCCGCGCCCCTGGGCAAGGGTTTCATCGATTAATGGCCAGGCATCGCAGACGACCAGATCTTGCAAACGATCGGCATTACGTGGCGACCATAAGTAGGGCAACTCAAGAAACATTTGGATGAGTTGTTGCATCGATTGCTTTTGTAAAGCAGGCGGCGCATCCGGATAAGCAAATGCGATGTTTTTAGCAGCGCGTCGTTTGTAGGTGCCCGGCATTACCCAGCCAATCCAGCCAAAAAACGCCCCAATCTTCTGAAGAGCGATGAGAGGCAACAGCCCCAGCCCCCGGAAAATGGCGATAACAAAAAAGGTTGCGAAACGACTTGCCATGAAGCGACCTGAAAAAAATAACCAGAACGACAGGGCAAGCTGGTTAATCCCGCCCTGATACTTACTGGATGGCATGTTGAGCCTATCGCTGCAAGTGCTGTACGGATGCATTTTAACGCGAATGCATGGATGTTTGGGCAGAAACAATTGCCAAACCCCATGATATACAAAGAGTTTTCGGACCAACGATCTGATATGTGATAACTTCAATGCCGGTTAAGAAACCTATCTGAATCGCACTAAATTAAAGAGCGCCATGAAAAATCGTCTGGCCAGAATGTTGCTGGCAGTTGTTATTGTTTGCGTATTGCCGGCCTGGAAAAGTCTGGAGCGGGCGCCTGCATTGCCACCGCTCTATGCCAATGAGGCCAGCATTGATGGCATGAAGGGGGTGCGCTATGCCACTTATCAGCGTAGCGGTATTGAAGCATTGCTAAAAGATTTGGAGGCTTCGCTCCGGATCATGAACCGGGATGCGCCGGGGGCGCCTATTAACTATTTGTCGATCTCCGGCGGAGGCAGTCGCGGTGCCTTTGGTGCCGGGCTCCTCAATGGCTGGACTAAAAATGGGTCGCGTCCAGAATTCAATATGGTGACAGGAGTCAGTACGGGGGCGCTGATGGCGCCATTTGCGTTTCTGGGGTCGGAATATGACGGGGTGTTAAAGCAGCTGTATACCAGCATTACCTCAGACAATATTTACCGCAAACGCTCATATGCCTCGGTTCTTTTTTCAGATGGACTGAGCGATACCACACCGCTCTACAACATGATTTCAGCGCAAATTACGCCGGAACTGTTGCGAAAGGTAGCGCGTGAATACGCTGTCAAAAACCGCTGGCTACTGATTGCGACCACCAATCTAGATACTGGGCAGCCGATTATCTGGAATATGGGAAAGATCGCTAGTTATGACACGCCAGAGTCGCTGGTGCTCTTTAGAAAAGTGATGCTCGCGTCTGCGTCGCTACCGGGATTCTTTTCTCCGGTCATGATCGATGCGGCTTATCAGGGCAAGAACTACCAGGAGATGCACGTGGATGGCGGTGTGAGTCGGCAGGTTTTTATTTATCCGGCATCGTTATTTCATGAATCGGGTGCTTATAAGCTGCTGGAGGGGCGTAAACGTGAAGCCTATCTGATTCGCAATGACATCCTGGAAGCGGAGCACTATCAAACGGTTGAGCGAAAGACCTTGGCGATTGCCAATCAGGCATTAGCGCAGTTTGCTCATTCGCATGGTGATGGCGATATTTTCATGGCTTATCTCACGGCACGGCAGGATGGGTTCGGGTTCAACATGGCATTTGTGACGGACGACTTTAACCACAAAGCACCCACATCCCGATTCGATAAGAAGTACATGATGTCTCTGTTTGATTATGCAGAGAAGCGTGCAGAAAAAGGTTACCCATGGTCTCGCACCCCACCCGGATTGAATGAGTCCTTGTCGAGTAGCCTGATGAAGTATCGAGAGGTACTGAATGGTGATACAGCTAAAAAGTAATGCTTCTTTGACATTTAGGCTGAGCATGATCAGCAGCCTCAAAGTTTTTTTGACGAGCCTCTTAGTTATTGCTGCAATGACAGCGTGTAGTCAGGAGAAAGGCACCATGAACTCAAGCAATCCTTCAAAAGCGGCGCCGATAGTTTTGAAGAACAACCCTACGAATGCCGAATCTATAGTGCTCGGCATGGGCTGTTTCTGGGGTGCAGAAAAGCGTATGTCAGAGCTCGCCGGAGTTCTGGACGTGGAGAGTGGTTATGCCAACGGGGACATCCCCGGTAACTATGAAGCCGTGCTGGCTCATGAGCGGGCGCTCCATTACGGTAGAGCGCAGGGGCGTAATCACGCGGAGGTCGTTAAAGTCACATTTGATCCAGCGCGTGTGAATTTGAGTGAAGTTTTAGCGCGTTTCTGGGAAAGCCACGACCCTACCCAAGGGGATCGGCAGGGTAACGATATCGGTTCAAACTACCGCAGTGCTATTTATGTCCAGAGCGAAACCCAGCTGCAAACTGCCCTAAAAACCAAAGAGATATATCAGCAGGCATTGGCTGCGGCGGGTAAAGGCAAGATCACTACCGAGATTGCGCCACTAACCACTTACTACCCGGCAGAGGACTACCACCAGGATTATCTGAAGAAAAATCCCAATGGCTATTGTGGCTTGGGTGGTACGGGTGTTTTGTACCCTGGTCCAGGTCAAGGTGCTGCAAATGGTTCGAAGGCAGAGGTTGGTGGCAATAAACCGTTGGACGGAAAGTCCCTGAATGCCCAACGGCAGTTGGTTGTGTTTGAAGCGGACGACTGCGGTTACTGTAAACAATTCAAGAAAGAAGTGCTGGATCATTGGCGCTCTGATGTTCCGGTTGTGCAAACAACAAATCCGAATCCGCCCACAGGATGGCGATTGGAGAAGCCGTTGTTTGCCACGCCCACGATTGTGCTGTTCGAGCAGGGAAAAGAGGTGTCTCGCTATACCGGCTATAACGGCGACCTAAAACGTTTCTGGCATTGGCTCGGCTTTCAGCTGCTGACACCGGAGCAGAGAAAAATTGCCTTTGAGCAGGGGACAGAATATCCGGGAACGGGCTCACATCTGGATGAGAAAAGACCGGGCACTTTTGTTGATCCGATTACCGGCGCGCCTTTATTTCGCAGTGATACTAAATTCAACAGCGGGACAGGGTGGCCAAGTTTCTTCAATCCCGTGCCGGGGTCTATTACCTTGCATGAAGACACCGCGCATGGGATGACGCGGGTCGAGGTGCGTAGTGCCAGTTCAGGTATCCACCTCGGCCATGTGTTTGACGATGGTCCACCACCCACGCACAAGCGTTATTGCATTAACGGCAATGTCCTTAAATTTGTGCCGGATAAAGATAAATAAAAAATGGCAGCCCGAGGGCTGCCATTTGATGATGCGGGCAGAACTTATTTCGATGGACGGACGAAACCAACAGCCAAGTCTTGTACGTACTCAACGAGCACTTCGTTGCCAACCTTAAACTTCTTAAGGCCAGTAACGCGCTTATCAATTTTGACTTTGATCTTCTTGCCGTCTGGTGTGGCCAGAACAGCCGTTTGATTCTTGGCGTTGATGTTTACGATCTTGGCAGTAGCGTAGACCGTGTCGGTTTCTTCAGCAAATGGCTCAGTGTTAGGCTTCTGGCCAGCAACAGAGACGCTATGCGATTCAGAAATGCCAGGAGTGGCGCCCTTAGGTGCTTTAACCAGGCTTACTGCAACTGCTTGCGCGTATTCGATAACAAATACATCACCCTTTTGAACGTTCTGCAGGTTAGCAACTGACTTTGCAACCTTCATGGGTGCGGTATTGCCCTGGGCATCCTTCAGAACGACTGTGCGGTTCTTCAGGTCTACCGAATCAACCGTGGCAGTAAATACAGTTACCTGAGCGGCAACAGGCTCAATTTTCTGGGCAGCTGGCTTTTCAACGGCAGGGGTAGGTGTTGGAGCTGGTTTGCTGGCGCAAGCGCTCAGGCCAATTGCTGCGAGCAATGCCAGGTAGATGGCTTGTTTTTTCATGGAGGTTCCTAAAAAGTGGTTTTTTAGATAATGCTTGTGCCCGCCATTCTAATCTCATCAAACAAGGGTGTCTGCTGTTTTTAGGGCGCCATGATTGCATAATTCACTGGATATTAAGTGGCGCTGGTGCCCAAAGCCTTCTAAGATCCTACCCAATACTTAAAAGTAATGAGCTAATGGCCAAATTAACCCTACATCCGACTTCAACCCAGGATTCTCAATGGATTAACTGGGCCATCAGTGTGATCGAGGCCGACTACTGTCGAAGTGCAGACACGCATTTGTTGCCACTCCCCCTGCCTAAACTCAAAGAGGTCGGTATCGATCTGTACCTCAAAGATGAATCCACCCATCCAACAGGGAGCTTGAAGCACCGCCTGGCAAGGTCACTATTCTTGTATGCGCTATGCAACGGTTGGCTCGCTGAAGGAAAGCCAGTCGTCGAAGCCTCCAGTGGATCAACAGCAGTGAGCGAAGCTTACTTCGCTCGATTGCTCGGTATCCCGTTCTATGCCGTCATGACTAAAACCACCTCTCAAGAAAAGATTGCGCAGGTTGAGTTTTACGGAGGGCAGTGTCATTTTGTGGACAGTGCAAATGAAGTGTATTCAGCGGCAAAAGGACTAGCGGCAAGTATCGGTGGTCATTATATGGATCAATTCACCTATGCCGAGCGTGCCACCGATTGGCGAGGCAACAACAACATTGCGCAAAGCATCTACATGCAAATGGCGCGCGAACGTTTCCCGGTGCCTAAATGGATTGTCGTCGGCGCGGGTACGGGCGGAACAAGTGCAACGATTGGCCGATATATGCACTACGAGCACTTTGATACACGACTGTGCGTGGCAGATCCTGAAGGCTCAGTCTTCGCGAAATATTGGCAAACCCGTGACGCCCAGGTGAATACGTTGGGCTCGAAGATCGAAGGTATCGGCCGCCCACAAACCGTCCCAAGTTTTTTGCCGAGCCTGATTGATGCCGTATGCGAGGTCGCCAACACAGAATCGATGGCGGGTATGCTGCTACTAGAGTCTTTGCTGGGGCGCCTAGTGGGGCCGTCAACAGGAACGAATTTCGCTGCAATGCTTGCGGTAGCTAATCAGATGCAATTGTCTGGCGAGACAGGTTCTATTGTTTCTTTACTCTGCGATAGTGGCACCCGGTATCTGAAAACCTATCACAACCCGGTTTGGCGAGAGTCGCAGTTTGGTGATCAGACCGCTGCACTTGCTAGACTCAAGGAGCATGCCCTACTTAATGAGTGAGTTCCTGAATGCGTTCTGCAACATTTTTTTCATCAACCGGGAAGAAGCCGGGCATATTGTGACTGTTCAGTGATGGGTAGCTGCTAAACGCCATCGTCCATTCTGCAAACCTGCGTACTTCAGCTGGCGTGCGAGATATCAGAATGATCTGGTGATGCCGATCGTCATTTTGCAGGGATGCCCAAAGCTTATCGAGTGAGCGGCTCGGCCCTTCGACCCACTGGGTAAAAAACTCGCCGTCAAATATCAGGTGGCCAGTAATGTCGGATTCGGCGTTCTTTTGGCGAGCCTGCGTGAGCAGATTAAATAGGGCTAAGCTACCGACTTCGCCGGTGGCCTTTGATCTGTAGACGAGTCGTTCTAGCATGGTATTAAAATAAACGAGTTTTCTAAATGATATCAGGCTGTCTGTCGCCAGCTTGCATTGTGCAGCATGGTTTGAAAAATAATTTTTAATTTTGACAACACGCAACAGACTTTGCGTTGATTGCAAAGAAAATAGGGCAAGGTCTGAGCCTGCCCTATCTAGAGTTCCTTGGCCTCCTACCTAGCCCTCATTTACTCCTCAGGCAAATAGAGTCACAAGTCAGAAAACGGAGCTCACGCCAAGCCCAATTGATATACAAGCGATGGCAGTCAGACGAAGTCGTAGTGGCAGAAACCATTTGGGCAGTGAGAATTGGTGGCTTAACGCTAAGTCGCGCCAGTACTGCATCAAAAACCCAAGTATGAGCAGAAGGCCGCTGGTAACCGGTCCGAAGAAAATGGTAACCCATGCAATAAGTGCCGGTACAACACTCCAGATATAAGCGCTACGTCGCTGATTGTCCGTAAGATCGGGCATACACATGGCAAGTCCCCATTGAATCGCCCCGATGAAACTTAGAATGACAGCACCATACGAAAATAGTGCGCCTCGGTAGATGATTTGATGTGCCGGTTCGACAAGACACAACGCGCCAAAGACCAGAAATGGGACAAGCCCGCCATAACTAAGCCAGCCAACGCTGATTGGTAGTCTCTCGTTTTTCATATCAGCAGTTAAACCTTCTTCAAGGGTTTAAGTATTTGATTGCTCATCAATTTCCGGCATGTCAGGTTTTGTGCCTAGTGCTGTTCGTATGCGAGGAGGGAGCAGCAAATAAGTCAGAACACTCGATCCGGCGCAGATCATCCAGAAAAAGAGGAAGCCGATCGAGTACGTGCTACTCGCTGCAAACTTTACCGGTTCGCCCATCCAGTAAAGCTGCTGTGGGTCAGTCACTGCAAAAAACGCAAACTCGGCAATCGCAGCAGCCAGAAATGATGGCCAAAGTATCCAGATCATTGATCTCATATCAATTTCCCAAAATTGTCAGTTACGGCTTGCCCGAAAGACAGACTCTTAGTGCAACCGTCTATTGAGCTCATCAATTACTAGAGCCCATTCCCCGTCGCCGATAATCTCTTCTTTGAGAAAGGTCCGTTGTGCTGAGCTCCAAATGCTTGCCCTATAAAGCGCTACATCGTTGGGAATAGGCCGATAATGAGCAATAAATCGCTCAATAGATACCGCATCGCTGTTGAGACCGAGTTGTGCGAATAGATCTTCAAGACTGTGGTGAACATGGCTCATGATTGGCTCCTTAGATACTTACAAGAACACATACCCCACCGGAATAGTAGGACTTAAAACTGCCTTTGTCTAGGACATTTAATCTAAAGGTCGTAGGGTATAGGTAACTCGAATGCGCAATCTATGTGTATGAAGATTAATGCGCTCTAGTCGATCTTGTTCAAATTCTCTTGTGAAAATTGCTACTCTAGCCGAGACTTTCTCGGCGTTTTATATCGATCGTAACCCCATAAGTACTGCATAGGCATTTTCCTGATGATCTCTTCTAACGCGATATTCATTTGCGTAGCTGCGAGCTCAGGAACGTTCGACAACGCTTCCTTCATTGGTTCTATATGAAGTAAATAACCTTTGCCCTTAGGGAGCCTTTCCACCCCTACAGCGAAAATTGGACTATTCCGTATAGATTGCATTCGCTGTACAAGCGTCATCGTGTACGCATCCTTGCCAAAAAATGGTGCGTAGACACCGTCGCCGCTTGCGGGCACCTGATCAGGCAAGAATCCGACCGTGTCACCTTTTAACAGGGTTTTGACCAAGCTCTTGACGCCCATTTGGTTGGCAGGCACAAGCTTTAAACTGGGCGAGCTTCGAATCCATTCAATCAGGGTTTTAAACCAACGCATTCGCGGTTCTTTGAAAATAACAGCCGCCTTATGACGTTGCGTATAAAAGGTACATAACAGCTCAAATGCACCCACGTGAGGGGAGATCAAGATGATTCCGTGGCCTTGTTTTAACGCCGTATCTATCAAGTGCCATCGATCCCATTGAACAATGTTTTTAAGTTTTTTGGCATTACGTGGCGCCCACAAATACGGCAACTCTAAAAACATTTGCAGCAGCTGGATCATCGCCGCTCTATTCATGGCGGGCGTAGCATCGGGATAAGCGATTCGCATATTTTCGAATGCGCGCTCCTTGTATGAACCGGGCAAGACTGACCCAAGCATGCCAAGAGCGGCGCCTATCCCTTGCAGAACCGATAATGGTAATAGCCCTAAAGTTTTGAAGATTGCATAGGCAAAAGCAGCTAGAACCTTATGCATTCTCGTAACGCCCTACTAAAGCTAATCGCGCAGGACGAACCTTGCCAACTACAATCTTAAAAAATCTTTCCCTAGCCACGCTACTTCCCATCTAAAAATTAGGGGAGACGCCCCGAAACGGGCGAGATTCACGTGGCGAGATAACTTAAATGAATGACCACTCCGCAGAGGGTCAAGACAGCCAAACTAGGGCGCAAAATGAAGATCGCATGCTCAAGGTACCCTGTAATGTGCTGGTTGGCAAACATAGCATTGCGGATCAAACCCGGTGAGTGCTTTTAAGGCTTCGCGCTTGCTTTTGAACAAGCCGAATAAGTTAGATATTTTACCTCGTCATAGGACTACGGTTAAACTTGTCTGAAGCCCGATATCGTCGAGAGCGCAACTGGCAGTCATCATGTAAAACGATGAAGACTATTATTTACTGGTTTAGGAACGACCTGCGCC
>JBPCSW010000085.1:0-4392 GCA_051006675.1 Fluviibacter sp. | reverse complement strand
CAAAGCGCCGCGCACCCGGTGATGGCCAAGCACCGCGCTCAGGGACACCGCGTCATCTATCGCGATAACGGCGAGATCATCGCCGCCCAGGGCAAGGCCATGTTCCGCCTGCCGCTGAAAGATATTCCGCTGACCGCTAACGGCCAGATCGCCTTCCAGGTAGAAAACGTCATGGCTGCTGTTGGTGCGGCCTGGGCGCTCGATATCCCCTGGGAAGCCATTGTGTCCGGCCTCGCCAGCTTTAACAGCGATGCCGATACGGTGCCGGGACGCTTTAACCGTTTTGACTACAAGGGCGCGACCCTGATTGCCGACTACGGCCACAACCCGGATGCGATTCGTGCACTGGCCGACACCATTCATGACATGCCAGCCAAGCGTCGCAGTGTCGTGATTAGTGGTGCCGGTGATCGCCGCGACGATGACATCCGTCGCCAAACGCGGATTCTCGGCAACGTATTCGACTACGTGGTGTTGTACGAAGATGCCTGCCAGCGTGGCCGTTGTGAAGGCGAAGTGGTCAAACTGCTGCGCGAAGGTCTGGATGAGGCGCACCAGGTGAAAGAAATTGATGAGATCAAAGGCGAATTCCTCGCCATCGATACCGCACTCGCCAAGCTGGAGCCGGGCGATGTGTGTCTGATCCTCGTTGATCAGGTCGAAGAAGCCCTCGCCCACATCAAGCAACGTGTTGCCGAGGCTTCTGCCTAAATTCGGTCTAGCACAACGGCCAGCTCAAACAGGCCGTTCCTGTGTGGCACCTGGGTCAGCGCCCCCGTAGGCCAGCGCCAATGGCGCTGACCAAACAGCGCATGCATGGCGTTGATGTCACAGTGAAACGGCGGCCCTTGAACAAGCCCTTGCTGGCTAGCCGGACGCGACACCTGCATGAACAAGGCATACAAACGTCCCCCCGGACGGATCCAACTCACTAATTGCTGACTGTAAGCAATCCAGGCATCTGGCGTTAAGGCGCACAAACAGGTTTGTTCATAAACGGCATCGAATGGCTGTTCTGGCGTATAAGTTAAAACATCCGCCAGAAGCACTTCGGCCGACAAACCTGCCGCCTGCAAACGCTGTTGTGCCTCTGCCACTGCAGCCGGTGTGTAATCGATGCCTGTGGTCTCAAAGCCGGCCTGACTCAGTGCCGCAACCTCCCATCCCTTACCGCAGCCCGGTACGGCAATTCGGCGGGTATTGCGTGGATTCAAAGCACCGCACTCCAGCCACTGCAGAAGCTGCGGACTTGCCTGGCCGCGGTCCCAACCGGTTTGTTGAGTTTCAAACTTATCTTGCCAGAAATGAGGGGAGAGTTGCGTCATAATTGTCTGGGAGGAAAGAAGAAAGAACCCGGTGATTCCCGGAAACGTTGTAAAACCGCCCGCATAAGTACACTTGCCCCACTGAACTGTAGGCGCCTTGCCCGAAATGCCATACGCAAGGCCAGTGTAAAACTCACCGCCAGATTAGTCAGCCCGATGCAGACAACGCCAAACCCTGCCCAGGCCAGCGTTTGCCTCGCCGGCAGCGCTTCACTGCCGATCATCACGTAACCCAAATTGGCCGAAGAAAACGCAATGTGACGGATATCAACAGGCAGGCCGAGAATGACACCGAAAATACCGGCGCACCCCAACATGCACCCGAACAGAAAGTTACCCATCATGCCGCCCAGATGTTTGCCGACATAAGCTCCCGCACGCGTAGCACGCTCGACACCGACCAAGCGTTGCAACCAAGGTAACCGGGCAATGCGTGGGCCGACCTGGTTATAGGCCGAACGATTATCAAAGTAACCGCTAATCAGGCCAGCCAGATAGAGAAATACGCCTGCCAGTGCCGCATGCGGTATCGCCCAACCGAAGATATCCAGATCATCCAGAAGATGCGCTGCTTTATCGGCACTCACCGGGGAATCACCCAACCATTGGCCAACGCCAACACCTAACATAATCGCCATCGGAAACGCGATCAAAATATTGCCTGCAATTGCTGCTAACTGACTACGGAACACGGCCGCGATCAGATCGACCACAGGTGTTAGATCATCAGGTCGCTCGGAATTAATATTCGATAACTGGCCAACAAGTGTCTGCGCCGTCATCGCCGGCTGCTTGGTAGCGACTGTAAAGCCCAGCAAATAGATAATCGTAAATCCCAATCCATAGATAAGGCTGTACATCACTGCCGTAAAAAATAGCGGGGCATGTAGCTCACCAGCGAAGATCTTGAGTAGTGCCATAAACCCGATGAAGACACCGGCGCCCATGGCAGAAAGCCACATGGCACCATACTCTTTACGATTAGTACAGAGATAATGCTCGCCAGACTGCGCTGCGTTCTCGGTAACGCGCAGTGCGAGCAACTCAGAAAGGCGCCGCCAATAATCCGCAAAGTTGTTCCGACGATTCTCGGCAATCATTGCCCTGTGTACAAAGGTCGACCAGGCCATCAATGCCCGAGCTTCTTCACTCGCAAGCCGCATGGCCGGCGTAATACCCCCTGCCTGATCAACGCCCTCTTCAAGAAGTGCCTCTACCACCGCGGGCGCCTGTAAAAAGGTGTTCATCATCGTCACCAGTTCAGCCAAACGTTCTAGGCTTTGCTGGCAACGCGTTAGCAGATAGGTCATGTGCAAGCTGGTACCGGCACTCAGAAAATAGCGGCGTGCCCGTTGTAAGCCATCAAGGCACTGCCCCACCAGCACAAGCAGATGCTTCCCATCATCGGGTGCTATAGCCGGGTCGGCAAAGTGCTCGTTCAACGACTGATAGTAGTGCTGTGCTTCGGAAGGCAGCTCCAGAAAACTGGGCGCAAAATTTTCCAGATGCGTCGAGGCATTAAGCAATGCCGAATCCATACCCAGACCACTGATCCGGTGAGCCAGCAGGCGAATGGCATCGAGTAGCTCCCGAATCAGTTCGTGCCAATCCCGGGTTTCCATCTCGTCAGCCGGTGCCTGTAGCTGCCAGAAACGCATCACCAATTCGGGCGGAATGGCTTTCAACCACTGCCAGTCATCCGGGTGATTCAAATACACATGCAGGCAATCTTTAACATCACGTTCATCGGGCACAGCGGGCAGCACCCGGTGCACCAGCATGCGCGACCATTCGGAGAAGAAGCCCGTAGCTGGCAGAATACCGCTGTCGGCAAAAAAGGTTGTCATCCGGCGCCGAGTGAAAAAACCCACAAAATACCGACGGAACTGTGCCGCAAGAAGGGGGTCCTCACGAAGAATACTAACCATGCGACCAAACCTGTCAACGGCAGCATCAACCAATTCGCCACGTTTAGGCCGCAACTCGGCAAATAACTGTTTGAGCAATACCAGATCATCAGCCCCCGGATCGGCAAATGCCTCAAGTGCCACTAGTAAGGCGTCCTCCGATGACCCACGCAAACGACGTGCAGACTCACCCAACCCGTTTAAGCCATCACAAATTTCATCTGTCAGATGTTTCATGGGATCATTTTAACGCACCGCAACAAGCGTGTCGGGCAATCGCACCGGATAAGAGGAGATGACGGGATGCGCCCCCTCCGGTACGATGTCACCTATGAATTTCTTTAACTTTATGACGCCTGCTAACGCATGACACAGGCGCTTCTAAGGGCCACCGGCCTAGCCTGTACTCGTGGAAACCAGCGGCTTTTTGACCATATTGACCTGGCACTAGATGCTGGGCAGTGGCTCTATCTGCAAGGTGAAAATGGTGCCGGTAAAACCAGCTTGTTGCGGATTCTGGCCGGGCTCTCTTTGCCTGCCGCAGGCACGGTTACTTGGCAAAATACCGCCATCAACAAACAGCGTAGCGACTATCACGCCGAGATGTTGTACCTCGGACATCAGGCCAGCCTGAAGGAAGACCTGACGCTCACTGAAAACCTACACAGCCTGCTGGCCATGGATGGCCTCAAGGTCACGAATGATGCCATTCGCGATGCACTGACGCGGATGGGACTGGCCAAACGCCAGCACCTGCCCGCCCGCGTGCTGTCCGCCGGGCAGAAACGCCGCGGCCTCCTCGCCCGCCTGCTGTTGCGCCCCGCTAAGCTGTGGATTCTGGACGAGCCGTTCAATGCACTCGACGTGAGTGCGGTTAACGCGCTGCAGGATTGCCTCAAGTCGCATCTGAACAACAACGGCATGATCATTCTCACCAGCCACCAGACCCCCGATCTGGGTTCGGATGCGGCGGGCTTTGTGCTGAATTTGTCGGGGGGGCGTTGATGCCCGTATTTGCCGCGTTTTTTGCCGCCCTCAGCCGTGATCTGCTGCTGGTCATGCGCCGGAAGACCGAGGTGCTGACCGCGCTATTTTTCTTTGTTATCGTGACCACACTGCTGCCACTGGGCATTGGGCCGGAGCCCGATCTGCTGCGTAAA
>JBPCSW010000084.1:0-2838 GCA_051006675.1 Fluviibacter sp. | reverse complement strand
GCGCAAGACCCCATCATCCAGATGCAGATGCAGGAGCTGCAAATCAAGCAGCAGGAAGTACAGCAGAAGTACGATATCGAAATGGCTAAGCTACAGAATGAGATGCAGATAGCCATGATGAATAACGAGAACAAGCTGATGCTGCAGGATGAAAAGGGTAAGTCCACATTGGTTTCCAAAGGTATGGATATAGGGGCCAAGGCGGTGGAAAGAGAGCATGGGGCTGCTCAGAAAGCCGTAGAAAGAGAGCATGGTGTGGGGGAAAAAGAGAAAGAAAGGGCCTTTAATGTGGCTCAGGGGGAAAGAACTCACGGTCAGACTATGGAGCGTGAGGTGGGTAAACTACAACCTAGCAAGGCTGAGAAATGAACTTAGGTGAACTGTTACTGAAAGAATTGGACGACATGCTCGATAACCGCAAGGATGCGTTAGCCAACGGGCGTATGAAAGACTATGCTGAATATCAGCATAATGTGGGGGTAATTTCGGGTCTAACCGCCACAAGAGAGAGACTGAAAGACCTGCTTAAATATGAAGAGGAAAGCTAATGAGTGATGCAGCACTTTCTGCCGCTAACATTGATGTAGAAAAGACAAAGGAAACCTGTGACAAACTGGCAGCGCAACTACCAAGCCCTGTTGGGTATAAAATCCTCGTCGTTAAACCTGAAATTGAGGAAAAAACGGAGGGGGGTATTCTCAAACCTAAAGAGTTCCTTCGGAGGGAAGAAGCAGGAGCCGTAGTAGGTTTTGTGCTCAAGCTAGGCGATCTGGCCTATGCGGATAAAGAGCGTTTTGCCACAGGCCCGTGGTGCAAGGAGGGGGACTTTGTGTTACTTGGGGCCTATGCGGGCTCTAGGTTTTCGGTGAATGGAAAGGAATTTGCTATGGTAAACGATGACCAGATTCAAGCTGTCGTTGCCGATCCACGCGGGGTAAATCGCGCTTACTAACTTGAGGATTGACTCATGCAAAACGAAAAAATTGGTGAAGACTTTGAAGTAGGTACAGAACTTCCTGATGTCGAAATTGAGATTGTTGATGACACTCCCGATTAAGACCAAGGCCGAGAGCCTCTTAAAGCGGAGAAGAGTGACGATCATGAAGACGAAATTGAAAATTACTCTGAAAAAGTAAAGAAGCGTATCAACCAGCTTAATCATCGTATTCACGATGAACGCAGAGCCAAAGAAGCGCTAGCTAGGCAGAATGACGAGGCTGTAAGACTGGCTAGGACCGTTTATGAAGAGAACGAGCGGCTCAAGCAGACCCTGAATTGGGGCCAACAGGCCTTTACGCAGGAAGCTGAAACTAAGATTGGCTATGCACAGAAGTTGGCGGAAGATAAGTACCGCAGGGCCTATGAAACAGGCGATACTGACGGGGTATTGGAAGCGCAGCGGGAGCTGAATGAAGCGGCTATACAAAAGGCGCAACTTCAAAACCAGATTGCTACGGCGGTACAACAAAACACTTTACAACAGCAAAACAATGCTGTATATAGTCAGCCTGAAACGCAACATCAGGCGCAACCGGCACCCACGCCTCGTGACCCAAAAGCTGAAAATTGGGCCTCACGCAACCCTTGGTTTGGTAAAGACGAGGAAATGACTTCGTTTGCTTACGGGTTGCACCAGAAGTTGGTTAATAACGGCTACGATCCTACCTCTGATGAGTATTATCAGAAAATAGACAGCCGCGTACGGGAGGTATTCCCGCAAAGCTTCCAAAAGTCACGGAAATCGTCCGCCGTGGCACCCGTATCCAGAAGCACTGGAGGGAAAAAAGTGACGCTAACTGCCAGCCAAGCGGCAATCGCAAAACGTCTTGGTGTACCGCTAGAAGTCTATGCCAAGTATGCAGCAAAGGAGATGAACAATGGCTAATAATATACAGATTGGTAGACCCCCCCGCTCGACGGAAACTAGGGAGCAGGAAGTACGCAAGGTTTCATGGAAGCCCGCGTCTGACCTTCCAATCCCAGAACCGCAGGATGGCTATGTTTTCCATTGGAAACGGGCCTCCATGATGGGCGAAGCAGACCATCGTAATATGGCGCAAGCCCGACGCGAAGGTTGGGAACCCTGTAAAGCCTCAGAACATCCCGAGTTTGCGAATGACCTTGTTGCTTTCGGATTGGAAGCTACTGGCCTAATTGAAATTGGCGGACTTGTGCTTTGTAAGACTACCGTAGAAAACGCCCGTGCGCGTAAGGAGTATTACGAAAATCAATCTCACGCCAACATGCAGTCGGTTGATAACAACTTCCTGCGTGAAAGTGATCCAAGAATGCCTCTCTTCTCAGAGAAGCAATCTAAAGTGTCTTTTGGTCGCGGTTCCTAACTTGCATAGGGCCGCTTAAAAACGTTTAGGAGTTATATATGAGTGTTTTTAATCCCGGCCCTACTGGCTTTCTACCAGTAAACCTTCTTGGTGGGCGTGTTTATTCAGGCGCTACTCGCTCCATTCCGATTGCTTCTGGCTATGCTCAGAATGTCGGTTTTGGTGATTTGGTTGCGCTGTCTTCTGATGGTGTAATTGTTCGCGTAGATACTGCCTCTGGCGCTAAAGCAGCTTTTGCTGCCGCACCTATCGGTATTTTCGTGGGTTGCAGCTTCACCGATCCAACCCTCAAATACAAGCTGTTCGATCAGAACTGGACCTCTGGGACCGTAGCTTCTGATGCTGTTGCAGTGGTTGTAGATGACCCCGACGCTGTTTTTCAGATCACTCTGACCAACGGTTCCGGTGTTCAGTATACGGCTAGCGCTGCGGCTCAGACTAATGTTGGTAACAACATTGGCTACTATCAGCCTGCTACGTTCGTAAATGCGGGTGG
>JBPCSW010000083.1:0-2515 GCA_051006675.1 Fluviibacter sp. | reverse complement strand
GAGTGCCAAGCCAAAGGTCAACAGCAGTCCATACAAATGGTCGAGCTGATGCAGCCACCGCAGCATGGTCTTTTCAATCACCACGCCAATCAGTGCCACACCGATCGGTGCAATGACCAAGGCCATCCAGTAATTGATGCCTGCGTAGTTCAGCAACATCCATGCAAAGAAAGCACCCACCATGTAGAGCGCGCCATGCGCAAAATTGACGATGTTGAGCATGCCGAAAATCACGGCCAGCCCCAGCGACAAGATGGCATAAAAAGAGCCGTTCACCAAACCGAGCATGAGTTGCCCCATCAAGGCTTGTATCTGCACACCAAAAATTTCAGTCATACAGTTCGATGCAATATGACGGGCCGCACAGTGCGGCCCGTTGTTTCAGTCAATGACGTCAATTACTTCTTCAAAGCAGCGCAACGGCTTTGAGCCAATGGCTGGAATGCATCATCACCCTTGATGGTGCCCTTCAAGTTGTAGTAGTCCCATGCGCCTTTGGACTCAGAAGGCTTCTTCACTTGGAACAAGTACATGTCATGCACCATACGGCCATCAGGACGCAACTTGCCGTTCTTGGCAAACATGTCGTTGATGGGCGTCTCTTGCATCTTCTTCATCACAGCAGCGGTGTCGTCTGTGCCAGCCGCTTGCACGGCCTTGAGGTAATGCATGGTGGATGAGTACACAGAAGCGTGGTTGGAGTTGGGCTTCTTCTTCATCTCAGCTTCGTACTTTTGTGACCAAGCGCGTGTCTCGGGGTTCAAGTCCCAATACCAACCTTCGGTCAAGTACAAACCTTGTGCCGTGTTCAGGCCAATGGCGTGCACGTCGGTGATCAACATCAACAAGGCGGCCAAGTTTTGTTTCTTGGTCAAACCAAATTCAGCCGCAGCTTTGATGCTGTTGACGGTGTCGCCACCGGCGTTGGCCAAGCCCACCACTTTGGCGCCTGAGCTCTGCGCTTGCAGCAAGAAGGATGAGAAGTCACCGGTGGACAGTGGGTGGCGCACAGCGCCCTTCACCGTGCCGCCTGCGGCCTTGACCACATCACCTGTGTCTTTTTCGAGGGAATGACCAAATGCATAGTCAGCGGTCAAGAAGAACCAGCTGTCACCGCCGTCTTTCACAATGGCTTTACCCACCACGTTGCTGAGTGCAATGGTGTCCATGAGGTAGTGAATGCCTGTGCCGGGAGCACAGTCTTCGTTTGTCATACGTGCAGTTGACGCGCCCGTCACGATGGTGATTTTGTTTTTCTCTTTGCCCAAAGCCTGCACGGTCAACGCGACCGCAGAGTTCAAGTTCTCCACCGTCATGTCCACGCCATCGCGGTCAAACCATTGTTGGGTCACGTTCTTGGCGATGTCAGGTTTGTTTTGGTGATCGGCATTGACCACTTCAATCGGCTTGCCAAACATCTTGCCGCCAAAGTCTTTCACCGC
This sequence comes from Fluviibacter sp., assembly GCA_051006675.1. Classification (GTDB taxonomy): domain Bacteria; phylum Pseudomonadota; class Gammaproteobacteria; order Burkholderiales; family Rhodocyclaceae; genus Fluviibacter. The sequence continues at coordinate 1,073 of JBPCSW010000083.1, read as the reverse complement.
CATCTTGGCGGCAGCCACAGCACCGGGGCCGCCGTAGTCGGCGTACACGCCGGACATGTCGGTCAACACACCAATCTTCACGCTATCGCCAGACAGCTTGCCCTGAGCCATTGCGCCGGTGGAAACACCTGCCAAAAATACCGCCGTCGCTGCTGCGATGGCTGAGGTCACGAAAGTACGCTTCATAGTTTGCTCCTGTTGAAAAAGGGCTTAGACGCCCAGATACTCGTTCAGCATTTGCGCTTTGTCATCGAGTTCGTGTTTGTGAACCGTGGCCACGATCTGGCCATGCTCCATCACGAAGTGCCGGTCTGCCAGCGGTGCGGCAAAGCGGAAATTTTGTTCGACCAACACGATGGTGAGGCCCTTGGCTTTGAGCTCGCGAATCACGCGGCCCAGTGTTTGAACAATCACGGGTGCGAGGCCTTCGGTGATTTCGTCCAACAGCAAAATGCGCGCACCCGAGCGCAGGATGCGTGCCATCGCCAACATCTGTTGCTCGCCGCCCGACAGGCGTGTGCCTTGGCTATGGCGACGCTCTTTGAGGTTGGGAAACATCTCGTAAATTTCTTCCACCGACATGCCGCCCGGCCCTACCTTGGGGGGCAGCATGAGGTTTTCTTCGCAGCTCAGGGTTGAAAAAATGCCGCGCTCTTCAGGGCAATAGCCCAAACCCAAACGCGCAATTTGGTTGGTCTGCATGCCGATGGTTTCGACGCCATCAATTTGCACAGAGCCGGTGCGGCGACCGGTCAAACCCAAAATCGATTTGATGGTGGTGGAACGACCTGCGCCGTTGCGACCCAACAAAGTGACCAACTCACCTTCGTGAATTTCAAAATTCACGCCATGCAAGATGTGCGATTCACCGTACCAAGAATCAAGGCCGGCGACTTTCAAGAGGGACCTGCTCATGCAGCCTCCTCGGCAGTGCCTACGTAGGCTTCGAGTACGCGTGGGTCTTTGGACACTTGCGCATAAGGCCCTTCAGCTAACACCGAGCCACGCGCCAATACGGTGATGGTGTCGGACAAATCAGAGATCACATTCATGTTGTGCTCCACCATCAGCAC
>JBPCSW010000082.1:0-3673 GCA_051006675.1 Fluviibacter sp. | reverse complement strand
GTCTGGTATGGGTCATTATTCAACATAGTCAACAGAATCAGCGAGTTACAGTATGTGGCTGAATTTTGACGATGCCCTGGCGCAGCTGCAAGCGTTCGGTCTGGATGTAACGCAGTCCGACCTGGTGATCGGGCAGCGCCGTCGCTGTCGGCATAAGGACGGCGGCAAAGAGAAGCGCGGCTGGTACCAGTTGTATGAACTATCCAAGGATGACGGGTCTGGCACGCTGATTGTCGGCAGCTACGGGGCGTTCTGGGGCGCGGAGAATGTAGTCCAGAAGATCGAGCTGCCAAAGGCCGACCGCAAGGCAATGACAGCCGACCAGATGGCAGCGCTCCGCGCGCGGATTGCCGAGGACAAGAAACGTGCCGAGGCAGAGCAGCGCCGACGCAACGAATCGGCAGCGCTACGAGCACGATCCGGTTGGGGCAAGTGCCTACCGGTCGGAGAGAGCGAGTACCTGAAGCGCAAGGGCGTAGATGGGTTTGGCGTTCGATTTTCCGAGCGCGGCAACATGGTCATCCCAATGTTGGACACCAATGGCCAGATCCACGGTCTGCAGGTGATCTATGCAGAGAAGAAAAACGGACGCGACAAGGATTTCTGGCCAGCTGGTCTAGCGAAGAAGGGGCACTTCTTCCTGATTGGAGGCATACCGGACAAGGTGCTGCTCATTGCAGAAGGCTACGCGACAGCGGCAAGCCTGCACATGGCCACCGGACACCCGGTGGCAGTAGCCTTTGATGCTGGAAATCTGATGCCGGTTGCCCAGGCGCTGCATGGCCGGTACCGGCGAACGAAGATCCTGCTGTGCGCTGACGATGACTACCTGACCGAAGGCAACCCAGGGGTCAGCCATGCGAAGAACGCAGCATTGGCTGTCGATGGATCGGTGATCATTCCTGTATTCAGCGACGAGCGTCCGGCTGATCGCAAGGGGCCAACCGACTTCAACGACCTGCACCTGGCAGAAGGGCTGCAGGTGGTACGCAGCCAGATTGAAGCCCACCTTTCTGGTTTGGGGTGGGACGTTTCGTCCTCCGGCGCTTCGGCGGGTGCGCTCTCACAGGGGGGAGGGGATGGTAGCCGCAACGAGGCGGTTTCCATCATGCCTCTGGATGACCTGGTTGGCCGTTTCGTCAAACTGGATGACGACTCCGGCGAGTCGATTTTTGATACCTGGACCAACAAGGTGGTGCACCAGCGCAAGATGATCAACATGTTGCCAGCCGGTATCCGGGGAGATGACATCAAGCGTCACCCGATGTGGCTGTCACGCGCCTTCTATCTGGATCAGGTCGGGTTCGATCCATCCGGCAAAGACCCGCACATCAAGCTCAACACCTGGCGCGGGTGGCCAATGAAGGCAGTCAAGGGTAATTGCGAACAGCTTCTTGAGCTGATGCATTACCTGTGCGGTAACGACCAGGGCAGCAAAGAGTCATTTGACTTCCTGATTAAGTGGATGGCCTACCCGCTGCAAAATCCCGGCGCCAAAATGCAGAGCGCCGTGATCATGCACGGCCCGCAGGGTACCGGTAAGTCGATGGTGTTCAAAACGCTGGCACGGATCTACGGCTACAAAGGCAATCCGTATCTGAACTACTCCATCGTTCTGGATCAGAAAGCGCTGCAGAGTAACTTCAACCCGGACTGGGACTCCAAGCTGTTTATCCTGGCAGAAGAGGTGGTCAATAACTCGGACAAGTGGCAGCTTAAAAACGAACTGAAAGAACTGGTCACGGGAGAAACGATCCGCATTGAAGGCAAGTTTGCCAACGCTGTACATCAGCGCAACCAGATGAACATGGCATTCCTGTCCAATGAAGGCCAGCCGATCCCGCTGGATGTCGGTGATCGTCGGCACTTGGTGATCTACACGCCACCTGCACTGGATAAACGATTCTATGCAGAACTGGCAGACGAACTGAAAGCCGGAGGCACCGAAGCATTTTATGACTACCTGCTCAATATCGATCTGACAGGCTTTCATGAAGGCACCCAGCCGCCAATGACCGATGCAAAGCAACGCCTCATTGATCTGTCGGCAGGCAGCGAGATCCGGTTTGCTAACGAATGGCTTGATGGTGATCTGGGCTATCCGATATGCCCGTGCCTGTCACCGGATCTATACAGCGCCTATCAGTCTTATTGCCGCAGAAATGGTGAGTCTAGGCCACGTACCGCATCACAGTTCTTCTCACAACTCACGCACCACGGGTTTGAGAAGAAAAAAGCGCGGGTCTACGAATCACCGACCAGCACGCAGACGCATGTCAAAAACATCATCATCCCGCCGATGGATCGAATTCTTCGGACCGTTTACGCAAAAACAGACACCGATACAGACACAGCCTGGCTTACAAGATCATGCCGTTTGTTCTCAGAGGCGCTGATCGACACCCAAAACAGGGCAGAAAGGATGGCTGCTTGATGCGTGTTCCAGCGCTGTTCCAGCTCTGTTCCAGCAAAGCTGAAAAACTTTCTGTTGAAAATCAATGCTGTTCCAGCTGTTCCAGCTGTTCCAGCCGTTTCACGCGCACGGGCGATATAAAACTCAAATCTCTCATACACACATATCTTCGCGCGCGTACGTATCAAATCGTCTGGAACATCTGGAACATCTGGAACGCAGTTGTTTTTATTGGATATTTTTTTTCAGTCATCTGGAACAGATCTGGAACAGAGCTGGAACAGAGCGATGACTAAGAAAAACCTCCGCGAATCCATGCCACTGGTTACGGCTTTTATCGATGAATGCCGTGAGGCGTTTGGCGCTGAGGCTATCAACCAGTCAATCCGCGCCGGTCTGGATGGTCAGGAAACCTTCTGGGCGCTGGAAAACGGCATCGAAATCGGTACCAAGCCGAGAAAGTCGATCGAAGACTGTGTTATTCCATGGGAGTGCCGTTAATGGAAAACGCCACCAACATCGCCGTCAAACAATCAGAGTTCGCCAGAATTATCGGTGTCGATCGTAGCTACATCACAAAACTCAAAAAAGAGGGCCGCATCGTCTTTGATGAATTTGGTCTTGTCCTGGTTGAAGCATCAAAAAAACGTATCGAAGAAACGGCCGATCCAAATCGGGATGACGTTGCCAATCGTTGGCGATCACAGCGTGGTCAGAATAGCGCCACAATCGACGAACAGGATGAAGACGATACCAAGGTAGAGGATCACGACTATCAACGCGCCAGAGCGAAGAAAGAGCACTTCCTGGCAGAACGAGCGCGGGTTGATTACCTGAGAGACATAGGCGAGCTAGTTCCTATTGTTGATATGCGTGCCGCAGTAGCAGATGTCGTCACTACGTTTCGACAGGCATTGGAACAGCTGCCTTATAGAACCGGACCGGAATTAGTCGGAAAAGACCTAGACGCCATACGCGCTACGATGAAACAAGACATTCGCGCTGCGCTGTCTGACATGGAGCGTGAGTTTACAAAGCGGTTATCTGAGCAATCTGGAGATTGAAATGCGTTCAATAGAATACGTTCGCTACATTCAATCAAAAGAATGGAAAGAATTCTGTAAAAAAGCGATTGTAAACGCGGGGTTGAAATGCCAACATTGCGGTCGCAAAAACTCCGTACTTCAAGTTCACCATTTGCATTACAACACGCTACAGAAAGAATCATTTTTAGACGTGTTGGTGCTTTGTATTCCGTGC
>JBPCSW010000081.1:0-4067 GCA_051006675.1 Fluviibacter sp. | reverse complement strand
TTGCTGGCCGCCATTGGGGTAACTATGCGAGCCTTCGAACAGTTTCACCTTGCCGTTTTCACGGAACTGGTTGAAGTTGTGGAATGCCACCGAGGCCATACGACCCTTGTGTGATTCACGTGGGCCGTATACGTTGAAGTAACGGAAGCCGGCAATCTGTGTCGAACTATCTTTGAGACGACGGCGTACGATCTGGTCAAACAGCAGCTTGGAATAGCCATAGACATTGAGCGGCGATTCACAGCCCGGCTCTTCACGGAACTCGGTGCTACCGCCGTAGGTTGCCGCGCTAGATGCATAAAGCATTGGCACATCCTGATCCTGCGCCCAATCAAGCAGGTCGATGGAGTAACGGTAGTTGTTCTCCATCATGTAGTGCCCATCGTGCTCCATCGTGTCAGAGCAGGCGCCCTGATGCAGGATGGCATCGATCTCACCATCAAATTCACCGGCCAGCAGCCGTGGCAGAAATTCGCGCTTATCGAAGTAATCACTAATCTGGCAATCCACCATGTTGTGGAACTTGGCGGCGTTGGTGAGGTTATCAACGGCAATGATGTCGGTGATACCGCGCTCGTTGAGCGCTTTAACGATGTTGGATCCGATAAACCCTGCTGCACCCGTAACGAGGACTGCCATGATGGTGTTCTCCGATTATTCTTTAAATGCGATTCAGTTAGAGCGCCTGTTGCAACTCTTCTTTGGTCGCTACGGCAGTACCCAATTTACCCACCACAATACTGGCGGCCAGATTGGCCACGCGCACAGCTTCCGGATAATCGGCGCCCCTGGCTAGCATCAGCGCTAGTGTGGCGATGACGGTGTCACCCGCACCAGATACATCAAACACTTCACGTGCCTTGGCTGCCTGATTGAATACGCCTTCCGGGCGGAAGAGCGTCATACCTTCTTCGCTGCGCGTCAGCAGCAGCGCTTCGAGATTCAATTTCTCGCGCAACGCATCGGTCTTGGTTTTAAGGTCGGCTTCGCTATCCCACTTACCAATCACTTCGCGCAGTTCGGAGCGATTTGGCGTCAGCAGGCTGGCACCCGAATAACGGGCATAGTCATCCCCCTTCGGATCAACCAATACGCGCTTACTGGCCTTTTTGGCCAGGTCGATCATCTTGGTAATGTGCGTCAGGCCACCCTTGCCGTAATCAGACAGAATAACGAGATCGTGCTCCGGTAGCTGACGCTCAAAATCAGCCAGCTTGGCATCAAGTACTTCATGCGACGGCGCAGTTTCAAAGTCGATACGCAACAACTGTTGCTGGCGACCCAGCACGCGCAGCTTTACGGTGGTACGGATATTGGCATCATCGTGCAGACCCGTTGCCACACCGGCATCTTCCAGCAAGCCACGCAGCGTCTGACCCGCTTCATCGGTACCAACCACCGAGAGCAGCGAAACCTGCCCACCCAGGGCAACGATGTTGCGCGCCACATTGGCTGCGCCACCGGGACGCACTTCTTCTTTGTGGACATGCACAACGGGAACGGGGGCTTCAGGCGAAATGCGCGACACTTCACCGAACCAGTAACGGTCCAGCATCACATCGCCAACAACGAGCAAACGGGTTTTAGAGAAATCGATCATGGTCATGGTGTCGTTTTATCAGATCAAATCAGTTAATTGCTTTGCCACTCATCTAGTACGCGCGCCACGCCCTGCTGCCAGTTGGGCAACTTCAGTGCGAAACTGCGCTCGAGGAGATGCGTATTCAAACGGGAGTTCTGTGGGCGTTTGGCGGGCAACGGATACTCGCTGGCCGGAATGGGCTTCAGGCCTGCATCGGCCAGCTTGAGGGCAACACCCTGCTGACGCGCCCGATCAATCACAAACTTGGCATAGCCATACCAGCTAGTCTCACCCGCAGCCGCCAGGTGATAAGTACCACCGGGTGCACGACCCGAAAGCACATCACGCAGCGCGTGGGCTGTGACATCGGCAATCAGTTCGGCCGAGGTCGGCGCGCCGATCTGGTCGTCAATGACGTTCAGCGCCTCACGCTCCTGCGCAAGACGCAGCATGGTTCGAGCAAAGTTTCCGCCACGTGCTGCATAAACCCAGCTGGTACGAAAGATCAGGTGACGGCAGAGGGCATCACGGATTTTATTTTCACCGGCGAGCTTGGTACTGCCATACACGCTGAGCGGGTTGGTGATGTCGTCTTCTACGTAGGCTTCCGGCTTGCTGCCGTCAAACACATAGTCTGTGGAGTAATGCACCAACAGTGAGCCCATCTCGCGGGCATATAACGCTAACTCGGCAACCGCATCTACATTGATACGCTGTGCCATGGCCTGATCAGTCTCGGCTTTATCCACCGCGGTATACGCAGCGGCGTTGACGATTACTTCCGGTTCGTACTGTTCTAGGGCTGCTTGAATTTGTGCCGGGTTAGCCAGATCGCATTCGCTACGATTCAGCGCTGTCAGCTCGCCCAGCGGTGCCAAGGCACGCTGGAGTTCCCAGCCAACTTGGCCGTCTTTACCCAAAAGCAGAATTTTTTTGTAGAAGCCCATGGTTATATACAAATGCGCTTAGGCATCTTCTGTGGCGTAATGGGTTTCAACCCAACTACGGTATTCACCGCTGGTCACGTGGTCGACCCACTCCTGGTGATCCAGATACCACTGTACGGTTTTACGGATACCGGTCTCGAAAGTTTCCTGTGGTTTCCAGCCCAGCTCCTTTTCCAGCTTACGTGCATCGATGGCGTAACGGCGGTCGTGGCCGGGGCGATCCTGTACGAAGGTGATCTGGGTGGCGTAGCTCTGGCCATCAGCACGCGGTTGGAGCTCATCGAGGATGGTGCAGAGGGTGTTCACCACATCGAGGTTAGCTTTTTCGTTCCAGCCACCCACGTTGTAGGTTTCACCCAGTTGGCCCGCTTCGAGCACGCGGCGGATAGCGCTGCAGTGGTCTTTAACGTAGAGCCAGTCGCGAATCTGCTGGCCGTCACCGTAGATGGGTAGCGGCTTGCCGTTCAATGCATTGAGGATGCAGAGCGGAATGAGCTTTTCCGGGAAGTGATACGGGCCGTAGTTGTTCGAACAGTTGGTCGTTAAGACCGGCAGCCCATAGGTGTGGTGCCAGGCTCGAACCAGATGGTCACTGGCAGCTTTACTCGCACTATAGGGGCTATTGGGTTCGTACTGATTAGTTTCCGAGAACGGCGGATCTTCTTTAGAGAGCGAACCATAGACTTCATCGGTAGAAACGTGGAGGAAGCGGAAGGCGGCCTTCTCGGCTTCTGGCAGCTCATTCCAGTAACCACGCACTGATTCAAGCAGGTTGAAAGTGCCGACGATGTTGGTCTGGATAAAGTCACCCGGGCCATGAATCGAACGATCGACATGGCTTTCAGCCGCAAAGTTGATGACGGCACGCGGTTTGGTGTCGGCAAGCAGGTTAGCAACGAGATTACGATCTCCGATGTTACCGAAGACGAACTGGTAGCGTGGATCCCCTTCAAGTTCTTTAAGGTTCTCGAGGTTACCGGCGTAGGTAAGCAAGTCGAGGTTCACAACAGGTTCGTTGCTCTGCTCTAGCCAGTCAAGCACGAAGTTGGCGCCGATAAAGCCGGCGGCGCCAGTAACGAGAATCGTCATTAGGAGTCGCTCCCGAACAAGTCACGGGTGTAAACCTTATCAGCCACGTCTTCCAGCACATCGGCCATGCGGTTGCTGATGATGACGTCTGATACTTTTTTGAATTCGTTGATGTCTTTGACCACGCGCGAGTGGAAAAACTCGGTTTCGTTCAGCGCGGGTTCATAGATGATGAATTCAATGCCCTTGGCTTTGATGCGCTTCATGATGCCCTGGATGCTGGAGGCACGGAAGTTATCGGAGCCGGCCTTCATGATGAGGCGATAAACACCCACGACTTTGGGGTTACGACGGATGATCTCGTCGGCAATGAAGTCTTTACGGGTGGTGTTGGATTCGACGATAGCGTGGATGAGGTTCTGCGGCACGTCGCGGTAGTTGGCCAGCAGCTGCTTGGTGTCTTTGGGCAGGCAGTAGCCGCCGTAGCCGAAGCTGGGGTTGTTGTAGTG
>JBPCSW010000080.1:0-2920 GCA_051006675.1 Fluviibacter sp. | reverse complement strand
TCTTTGATTGCTGGCATATCTCCTGCGATTGCCTTCTCAATCAAAACAGCTACAATCTTGTCAGCCTTTTCTGGGTTCTGAATAAGATGTTTTCTGATGGCCTCGGTGATTATCTTTGGCTTTGCAGCGTTTTGGTTTCCTATAGGCGCACCGCCAAGAGTGTTCTTGGTAGTTTCCATAAATTTCAACCTTTTATATCATTGATTATATTACGATTTGCCTGTCATTAAAGCTTTTGCTAATTTAACAGGCTTATTCTTGCCTTTGACACCTTCTGATGCCATCTTACTAGCTTGCTCTTGTGGGATACCTACACGCTTTGCTATAGACGCATCATGGCTCGCTGCTTCAAACAAACGATGTTGAGCTGGTGACCACGGCATATAGTTATCCTTTTAATAGATTTGGGTTACTCACATAGCTTTCGCCCAAAAAAATAGCCCAGGCTTTTAGGATGGGCTGAAACTCGGAGATGAGTTTAAATGCTAGATATATGAATCCTATGGACGCAGCTATACCTGCAAGTCGTATATTACCACAATTTCACTCTTTTGTCAAGTCTTTTTTATATCCTATGCGATTTAATTGATAAGCTATCTCTTTTGCTATGTCATCACGCTTACCAACAATAGCAAATGCAGGGATTCTGCTAAAGCCACCAGACTCACGATGAAAGTATATCTTTCGTAAGATAGGATATTCTACACCTTCAATATAGATGTTGCACTCTAGTACGTTTTTAATCTCATCGGCTCTGTCAGTCATCAGTATAGGTTCTTTTTAGGTAGTTTAATAGATAACAAGTTCTTACCTGCTGAACAGTAAGCATCAACAGCGTTAAGGTCTTTAACTAGCAATGGTTTTGAGTTAAGGTACACAATGTATATAGCATTCTTATATAGCACAGGTAAGTCATCTATAACTTTGTCTACTATACGAGCAGCTTCATTATCTACCTCATCAGCCATATCCTCAAAGCTATGTACGCCACCAGAGTTAAATCCTGTAGACTTTGACTTAAAGCCTAACCTGTTGTTGTCTGTCTGCATGTAATCACGCCACAAATCCAAATAGTATTCCACTCGACCTAGGTCCATTATATAAAGCTCTCATATTGGTTAAGAATTTCGCCTACGTTCTCATGCTCAACTAACACAATCTTACACATACCGCCCTTAACTATTGGTCTGCGTACAATCCAGATAAAGTCAACTTGCTCATCATCCTCGAATACTCCACAATGCTGTAATGCGTCTAACACAGCTTTGCATCGGTTATCTATGTCATATTGTCTGCGTGTTGGTGCGTATAACGCAATAAATATAGCAAGTCGACCTGTAATCTTTGCGGATTTCGCAATTACTTCTTCTTGCACCTTTAATCTAAACTCATGCGCTGACTTCTTTAAAAACTTACGATGACCTGATTGCCCCCACATGTGATTAACTGTGGGTGGAAAAGGAATGTTAAGATTTATCATTTAATAGCTTCTTTACTTGTTCAAGCAATTCAGTTTCAGTTCCATATCGTTTTTCAAATTCTTTTATGCCTGCGTGGAGAGCGACACCATAACCACCGTGCTGATGATGATTAGGGCAAAGAGGAATAGCATCATTCCAGTTAGACTTTTGACCCATTCCTGCTCCATGGCGAATATGGTGAATGTGGCAGGGAGAAAAGCCATAACCACCATTAAGACACACGATACATCCAAGCTGTGAAAGTTTATCATAATGTTCCTTTTCGTCTTTTTTAGACACTAAACTCTCCTGCCATTGATGATGTTAAATAACCTCGGTCAAACTTTCTATTCAACTTGCGCTCATCATGCCATGTTACATCAGACTCCCTGTATGTTTTTATCACATCTGGTCTAATTCTACCCTCATAAATTGCTTCCCGTAACTCTTTATGAATATCGGGATAAAGTCCATCAAAGTAATCTCTGCGTGGGTCTTTAGACTCCAAATAACATTTAGGCCATGGGAACTTGTCAGGATTGCGAGCCTTGTATGCTTGCGCCATGCCTTTCTTGCCCTTTACAGCGATTGCTTCTACATGACCATAGCTTTCTAGCCATTTACAATATTTAAACGCTGTAGCGGTGCTAAAAAACATTAACTTGGCTAATTCTTGACATGTCTTATGTGAGTCAAGGATAAGTGAATACATGACTGCACGATTAAATGCTAGTTTTTGTGCTGTTACTTCATTGGCTGCTGCAAAGTTACTCATATCAATCCTGTAAATACACGCCACGTTCAGCGCAAAATCGTTCTACTTCATTCATAAAGTTATTTAATTCTTCCACATCGCAATCGGCAGTAGACTTGAGAGCATAAATAGTTCCATTTGCACCAACATACTCGTTATACCCTAGCCACTTGTCCTTACACATCACTTTCCACCATTGGTGTGGATGATATAAGCCATCTTTACCTTTAAAGTGTTCAGACATCAATTGAAATAGTTTATGAAGTCTTGAATTTTGTGGTAATGACCGTCTTGGACTTTGACCGCACGTAGGACAAGCTGTCTTTGTTTTTTGTTGGCACATGTGGCGTTACCTCTGTATATAGCACATCTTCATGTTTTAATAACCATTTTTTAGATTTAATAACTTTACCTTCATTGGTAGTTACTTTCCACTCTTGATTATCTAAATCAAACTCTTTATAAAAAGCGTTTTCTTTAAACTTTTCCTCTGGACTCATACAATATCCCTATAAGATAAGCCATGTTTAATAGCATAAATAGAACATATGCTTCGGTTAAACTCTATAGCTATAACCTTAACAGGAACTCCTTGGTTAAGCAAACTTTTTATTTCACGCACTTTAACAATAGGCAGCGTTTGTTTTTTTGTTAGCTCTATCTTGCCTTTAGTAAACACAGGAACTTTATCCATGATTCTTTTCCT
>JBPCSW010000079.1:0-5519 GCA_051006675.1 Fluviibacter sp. | reverse complement strand
ACCGATCCCAGAGATTCAAAATGACGCGCCTCTTCTGGCAGATCCATGCCCCCCTGAGAAAACACAGCATCGACCTTACCTTCGGCCAGCAAGCTCAGGTTCTCTTCTGCACCTTTAGACTCAACCAGCTGTAAGTCAACACCATGCCGCCGGAAGAATTCTTGGTAGCGATGCCCAACTACATCGGCCGTAGAGTGGTATTGCCCCGTTGCGATCGTCAGGGATTTAGGTGGCATCGGACGAACGATGTATATCAAAGCCAGCACCAACAACAAACCCGGCAAAATATACAACCAGTTACTCAACAGAAATGACCAGAAGGCGAGCAGTTCTTCAACGACCACCGCTCTAAAATTACCCGGTGCCTTGGGTGGCATTTTTTTGTTATTTATAGAACCCATCAAACCGACTCAATATAGTTAATGCTGCTTCAGCGCATGGATCGCCAGGCCTTCAAGCACCAGTTCTTCAACGACCCGGGCTTTACGGCCCAACGCAGCTTTCACGCGGTTTGCATTGCCGCCAGTTATGATGCATGGCGCACCCTCACCCAGACGCCGCGCCATACGTTCAACAGCACCGCAGGTTGCGTCCATCGCACCGCTAGTCATTGCATCATCCGTATTATTTGCAACTGCCGGTGCGACACAATAATGTCCATTCGCCGCAGGCAAGCGTGCGGTACGTTGGTGCAACGATTCCAACATTAAATCCAGACCAGGCAAGATTAACCCCCCTCGATAATCTGCCTCACCCAACCCAGATGCCTCAATCAGGTCAATGGTTGTTGCCGTTCCGGCACTCACGACCAGACAAGGCTGTTTGACCAGCCCCCACGCGCCAATAGCCACTGCCCACCGATCGACACCAAGCGTCTCAGGGGTTGCATAAAGGTTGCGAAGCGTGCCCGCCTGGACTGTAACCTGAAATCGATTCGGCGCCGATTTCAGCGCGGGCAACCGCATCAAAACCTCCGCTTCCAGTTCTGGCGCGACAACACTAGCAAACCACACCTCTTCAATGGACGCCGCTTGCAGCGCTAACGCCCATGCAGAGATCGCTGTTTCTTCATAAGAAACAGCCCCTTTTTGAGATAAACGGCTACCCTCTGAATGAACGCTCGAGGTTATCGCCCACTTAAGACGTGAATTGCCGAAATCCAGTAGTAAATGCATTTCGGGACTATACCTTGCGCAGGCTGACATCGCCCGAAATGATCCGCTTTATGCCTGATACCGTTTCGATACAAAGCGCGCCATCGGCATCAACACCGCGGGAATAGCCTTCTTGTAGCACCTCGTCCTGTTCACAGATTTTTACTCGCCGGTTCCGCCAGAGATCGACGGCGTTCCATGCATCACAAAATGGTGCGAAGCCATGCTGACTAAACGAGGACAAATCCACATTCAATTGGTCGAGCACTGCATCTAACAACAACTCCGACGACACAGGATCATGGCAAAGCTCAGTAATCGACCCTACCTTTTGGTTTAGCACCTGATTATTGATTGCAGTACTGTCCCCACAATTCAAACCAATCCCTATGACGACGGCCAATTCTTTAAGTCCATTGGCACTTGTGCGTAATACAGATTCAACAAGCACGCCGCCTACTTTGGCATAGGTATCGTCTGAACGAGTGAGTAATAGATCAATCTGCCATTTTAGGCCTAATTGAACGTCACTCACTAGCATCAGCGGTAAACCAGATAATGCGCGAACCACAGACAACCCCACCACGAGCGGCAAACCGGTTAAACGGGCCGGGTCAGGCTCAAAGGTCCATAGCAAAGAGAATGTCAGGCTTTCACCCGGTGCCGCCAACCATTCACGACCACGGCGACCACGACCCGCTACTTGCTCTCGAGCAACAAATACCGAGCCCGAAGATGCCCCAGCTTCCGCCGCACTCAGCAATAATCGATTGGTCGAATCACACGAATCAAATCGCGTGATCTTTAATGGCGGTTGGTTTTGCTGCGGGTTCTTCATCGAGCTTCAGTTCCTGGATTTTGCGCGTAATTGTATTACGCCCAATGCCCAACAGCTGCGCTGCTTCGATGCGTCTACCTCCGGTATGGAGTAAGGCACGCTGGATCAGCGTACGCTCGAAGGCTTGCATCAGCCGCTCGTGAATGCCCTCGCTATCCTCTGGTTCACTTCCGGAATTAACCAACAGATTATCTACTGCTTCAGCCAGCGCCTCAGTCCAGTCACCGCTCGCGCTTCCAAGAGGCAATAGCACTTTCGGATTTGCTAATACAGACCCCATCTCCGGCTGCGCGGCCAAAGCCTGCTCTTGCCTTAATTCTGGCGGCAAATCGTTCAGGTCAACCGTCTGGCCGGGCGCCATGACTGTTAGCCAATGGCATAGATTTTCTAGCTGGCGCACGTTCCCCGGAAAAGGCAATGAGGCCAGGTATGTCATAGCCGCAGCCGTTAATTGCTTTGGCTCGCCACCCAACTCTTTAGCGCTGCGCGCAAGGAAATGCTCAGCCAGATCTGGAATGTCTTCCCGACGCTCTTTAAGCGAGGGCAGGCGCAAACGGATTACGTTGAGGCGATGGAAGAGATCTTCCCGAAACAACCCCTGGCGCACACGCTCTTCAAGATTCTGATGCGTAGCGGCGATCACCCGAACGTTCGACTTGATCGATTGATGGCCACCAACGCGGTAATAATGCCCGTCTGATAGCACCCGCAACAGACGCGTCTGCAACTCGGCAGGCATGTCGCCGATTTCATCCAGAAACAACGTTCCACCATCCGCCTCTTCAAAACGACCACGGCGCTGTGTCGCAGCCCCGGTAAAGGCACCACGCTCGTGACCGAACAACTCTGATTCGAGGAGGTCTTTAGGAATTGCCGCGGTATTGATCGCAATAAAAGGTTTATTGGCTCGCGGACTATGGCGATGCAGCGCCCTGGCAACCAATTCTTTGCCAGAACCAGACTCACCGGTAATCAGTACGGTAGCGCTGGAATTAGACAGTCGGCCGATCGCTCGAAAAACTTCCTGCATAGCAGGCGCATGGCCTTGAATTTCCGGCACGCCTCCGTCGGCCTCAATCATTGCGGGCACGGGTTTTGCAGACTGCGCCATTGCTCGCTGTATCAGCGCCAGCGCCTGATCGATATCAAACGGTTTGGCTAAGTACTCAAAGGCGCCGCCTTGAAAAGCAGCTACGGCACTTTCCAGATCAGAATAGGCCGTCATGATGATGACAGGCAGCTCAGGCAGCAGCGTTTTGATCCGCGCCAGAAGATCCAGACCCGATGGCCCCGGCATCCGGATATCCGAGATCAGGACTTGTGGCGGCGGGTCTCCTGCATCTAGGGCATTAATCACATCATTGGCATGATCAAAACTACGTTGAGAAATGCCAGCGCGCCCCAGTGCCTTTTCCAGCACCCAGCGAATCGACTGGTCGTCATCAACAATCCATACGGACTTCATATGTTCTATCTCCAGGAGAGACTAGCCAGGCCGTCGCCCAAGCCAATCCTATTTTCGTCTCCAGATACAGAGCAATTACTGTGCCGGTTTTGCCTAAAACATTGCATGCTTTTCATTCTATCGCGTTAAGCCACCGGCAAACGGATAATGAATTGCGTATGTCCAGCGCGGCTCTCACACTCGATCGTGCCCTGATGTTGCTGGATAAAACTCTGGGCGATCGTCAATCCCAATCCGGTACCGCCTTCGCGGCCGGATACCAGAGGATAAAACATACGTTCCAGAATGGCTCGTGGAATACCCGGGCCATTATCGATCACCTGCAACTCAATCGCTAACTTCCAGCGATGCTTCAGCAGGGTCACCTGTCTTACTGCCCGGGTCCGTAGGGTAATTTGCCCATTCCCTGACATGGCCTGCGCTGCATTCCGGGCAATGTTCAATACGGCCTGAATCATCTGCTCCCGGTCAGCCGTCAGATCCGGCAGGCTAGTGTCGTAATCGCGACGCACAGTCAAGGTTTTCGGAAACTCCGCGAGAATCAGACTGCGCACGCGCTCCAGAATTTCATGGATGTTGGTGGGGGCCGGCTGCATGCCCTGGTGCGGTTGCAACAGTCGTTGCATCAGATCTTGCAGCCGGTCAGTTTCTTTGATGATGACCTGTGTGTATTCGCGCAACGAGGGGTTGGGCAGCTCATGTTCGAGCAACTGTGCCGCGCCACGAATGCCCCCTAGAGGGTTTTTAATTTCATGCGCCAGGTTGCGCATCAGTTCGCGATGTCGCAACTGTAGCTCTATCAATCGCTCTTCTCGACGGGCCCGCAACTGCTGATCGACGGGACGCATTTCAATGAGTAGCCCACCTTCTTCTTCGTCCAGCGGTGTGACCGTGCAGTCGACATGCAGCACCTCATCACCGCGTTCGATCTGGATATTCTGGCCGCTATATCCCCACTTGTTGCTCAGTGACTTCATGATGGCACTGACCAGCTCGGGGGTGACGCCAATCACCTGAAACAGATCACGGCCAAGCGCAGCACGCTGACTGATACGCAGCAGATTCTCTGCTGCCGGATTCAGATAAACAATATGCTGCGACCGATCAAGCACAACAGCCGCCGAAGACAAAAGCTCCAGACCGGCATACTTGACGGGGGTCATTACTGACTGTTTGGCGTTCATGGGCTAACCCGTTTATACGTGCGCTGAAAACAAAAGAGGGACGGCGAACCGTCCCTCTCTGCTTGCGTTCGCCTTTAGTGGCTCTGCAAAATTACTCGAGGCCGATTAGCACGAGTAGTACAGTTCGAACTCAACTGGGTGCGTAGTCATACGAACCTTGTTAACTTCTTCCATCTTCAGATCGATGTACGAATCGATCCAATCCTTCGAGAAGACACCACCACGGGTCAGGAACTCGTGGTCAGCCTTCAGTGCTTCCAGCGCTTCGTCCAGGCTGGCACACACGGTTGGAATCAATGCATCTTCTTCAGGTGGCAGATCGTACAGATTCTTGTCGGCTGGATCGCCTGGGTGAATCTTGTTCTGGATACCATCCAGACCGGCCATCATCAGTGCAGAGAATGCCAGGTAAGGGTTTGCGATCGGATCCGGGAAACGGGTTTCGATACGGCGAGCCTTGGTCGAAGCCACGAATGGAATACGGATCGAAGCGGAACGGTTCTTGGCCGAATAAGCCAGCTTCACTGGTGCTTCGTAGTGAGGAACCAGACGCTTGTACGAGTTCGTACCTGGGTTAGTAATAGCGTTCAGTGCCTTAGCGTGCTTGATGATGCCGCCGATGTAGTACAGCGCCATTTCAGACAGACCAGCGTACTGATCACCGGCAAACAGGTTCTTACCATCTTTCCAGATCGACTGGTGTACGTGCATGCCCGAACCGTTGTCACCAACGATTGGCTTTGGCATGAAGGTAGCAGTCTTGCCATACTGGTGTGCAACGTTCAGCACGCAGTACTTCAGAACCTGAGTCTTGTCGGCGCGACGCACCAGTGTGTCGAACTTAGTACCGATTTCGTTCTGACCGGCGGTAGCCACTT
>JBPCSW010000078.1:0-4523 GCA_051006675.1 Fluviibacter sp. | reverse complement strand
CAGGTACGGCGTCACGGAGAATCGGAATTCCTCTGACACTTCTGGTAGCGCAGTGATTTCTTCAGCTAGGGCAGTGGCAGGTAATGCCGCAAGCAGTAATGCGACCGCAAGTTTTTTTTTGAACGTCTTTGAATTCACGTTAGCTCTTGCCCAGCTCAATGCCGAGTTCACGGCTACGTGCCGCTGCAGCATGCATGCCAGCAATGAGGCCTTCCTTCACACCCATCTCGGCTTTCTTTTTAAGCGCTGCCTCGGTTGTGCCGCCCTTGGATGTGACACGCTCACGTAGCACGCTCACAGAGTCCGTAGACTGTTCGGCAAGTTGTGCGGAACCAAGTACCGTTTGAATGGCCAAGGTACGGGCGGTCTCCGGAGAGAGGCCCAGTTCGCGGGCAGCTTCTTGCATGGCTTCCAGGAATAGGAATACATAAGCAGGGCCGCTGCCGGAAATGGCCGTCACGGAATCAATCAGCTGCTCGGTATCAACCCAGGCCGTTTCACCCACGGCACCCAGAATGGCTTCAGCACGGTCTTTATCAGCGGTATCGACTGAGGGGTCTGCATAAAGCCCTGTCATGCCCGCACCAATGAGTGCCGGCGTATTGGGCATGGCACGCACAATACGGCGATAGCCGCCCATCCAGCGGGCAAGGTCGTCCACTAGTAAGCCAGCAGCAATGCTCACAATCAGCGGTTTATTGTCGCCAGCAGGCAGGCTCGCCAGAGCGGCGCGCATTTGCTGGGGTTTCACAGCAAGCACGAGAACATCACACTGCAGAGCCTCGGCCGTTGCTGCCTCATAGATATTGATTGAAAACTGTTCGCTCAGTCGTGCTCTGGCCTCGGGCAGAATCTCGATTACGCCCAGATTGTGCGGCTCAAAACCGCGCTGGATTAAACCGCCAACAAGTGCAATCGCCATGTTGCCGCCGCCAAGGAATGTAATTTTCATGTGCTTGCTCCATCAGAATTCGTGTAAGTGCGTCGGCCAAAGATCGCGGAGCCAACACGCACCAGGGTAGCCCCTTCGCTAATTGCCACTTCAAGATCATCGCTCATGCCCATCGACAAGGTGTCGAGGGTAAAGCCCTGTTGATTAATGGCTGTCTGCAACTCGCGCAGCCGTGCAAATTGCCGATGCTGCGTGGCAATGTCCTGGGTCGCTTCGGGTATGGCCATCAGTCCACGTAGTTGCAGGTTCGGCAATTGCGCCACGGCTTCGCAGAGTGCTAGTGCCTCGTTCGGCGCGCAACCTCTTTTGCTCGCCTCACCCGATACATTGATTTGTACACAGACTTGCAGTGGTTCAAGGTGTTGGGGTCTTTGTGCAGAGAGGCGCTCGGCAATCTTCAGGCGGTCTATCGTATGCACCCAGCTGAAATGCTCAGCAATGCCTCGTGTTTTATTGCTCTGGATGGGGCCGATAAAATGCCATTCCAGGGCTGGTCGAGCACTAGCCTTTTCAATACCTTCCTGAGCGTAATTTTCGCCGAATGTGTGTTGACCGCAAGCGGCGATGGTATCTACGGCTTCAATCGGAAAAGTTTTGGAAACGGCTAGTAACTTGACGCTGCCTGCAGGTCTGCCAGATGCCGCCTGCGCGCGATCAATCCGTTGCTGAACCGCAGCAAGTCGCTGGGCAGCATCTTCATGGGGCAGGGCGGTGGATTCGTTAGCAGACATTGAAAAGGCGTATTTAAAAGAGGTAACAACCTGTTAGGCTAGCGAAGTATATCAACGCACGCAGCGCATATCTGAACGGGAAGACAACAACATGCTCGAATCGCTACTCTTGATCGCACGTGACTTGAACGCTTCGGATATTCATCTATCGGCCGGCATGCCGCCTATGGTTCGTATTAATGGTGACCTTCAGGCACTGGATCAGCCCGCCTTAGGCAATGCCCAGGTACGCGGCATGATTGATAGTGTATTGCCAGAAACGCAGCGTCGATTGTTTAGCGAAGGTGCAGCTTGTGACTTTGCGTTTGCTTCTCCGGCAGAAGCCTTGGGTCGCTACCGGGCTAATGCCTACCGACAGCAACGGGGTGTAGCGCTGGCCCTAAGGCCAATTCCCGAACTGGTGCCATCACTGGAAAGCATTGCGGCACCTGCCATCCTCAAGCAGCTTGCAGGTATTGATCATGGTTTAGTACTGGTCGTAGGACCAACCGGCTCCGGCAAGAGTACAACATTGGCCGCTATGACGGAGCACATCAATAAGACGGCGGCTAAACACATACTGACCATCGAAGACCCGGTAGAGTTTGTTTACGAAGCACGGCAGTGCCTGGTTACGCAGAGAGAAGTGGGCCGGGACACACCAAGCTTTGCTGATGCCCTCAAAGCGGCGCTTCGTGAAGACCCGGACGTTATCTTGCTGGGTGAAATGCGGGATCTGGAAACCATTCGCCTGGCGCTAACCGCGGCAGAAACCGGTCACCTGGTTCTGGCAACCTTGCATACCGCCACCGCGCCACAGGCAATTGAGCGCATCGTGGATGTGTTCCCCGGCGAAGAGCGGGATCTGGCGCGTACCTTATTAGCCGATGTGCTGCGCGCCGTCGTGGCGCAGCAATTATTACCGCGTAGCAATGGGCAGGGCCGTGTGGCTGCTCACGAAATTCTGGTCGGTACCCCAGCAGTGCGTAATCTGATTAGAGAGAACAAAACCACTCAATTAGTCTCTGTTATGCAGACAGGACAGCAGCAGGGGATGCAGACAATGGCGCAGAGCCTTGAACGGCTCGAGCAACAAAAGCTGATTAATTAAATTAGACTGCAGCAGAGCCGTCCGGCGTGTCGGACGGCTTTGGCTTTCTATGAAACCCTGACACCAGATCAATCACGAACAACCGGCATTCCAGTGCACCGTTCTTTAGTGGGAAGCGGCGGCGTGGCTTAAGGCCTAGGCCTTTGGTGAGTTCCAGATCCGCCGTGAAAAGCGCTGCGGTCCAGCCGCTGAATTGCTGTTTGAGCGTGCGGCCCCATTCCGGGTATTCGGCTTGGAGTTCTTCCTGTTCGGAAAGGCGTACGCCGTACGGTGGGTTGCTGACTAAAAGGCCGGTTGTGGCTGGTGCGCCTCTACCGATGAAGTCGGCCTGATCCAGAGTGACGGCATCCGATAAACCGACTTGTTCCAGGTGACGACGCGTGGCGGCAATGGCGCCCGGGTGCATGTCGCTGGCAAAAATGGTTTGCGGCGGTATCGGGCGAATCTGCGCACGCGCTTCGGCACGTAGCTTTGTCCATAGCGAACGATCGGCATCTTGCCAGCGCTCACAAGAGAAGCGCCGGTTGAGCCCCGGGGCCATGTTGGCGCGCATCCAGGCGGCTTCAATCACAATGGTGCCGCTGCCGCACATGGGGTCCAGGAAGTTTTCATAAACCGGGTTGCCGGCTTCGTCGGTATTGTTCCAGCCGGCCAGTGCCAGCAACCCAGCGGCCAGATTTTCTTTTAGCGGAGCTTGTCCGGCTGCGCCGCGATAGCCGCGTTGCCAGAGCGGATTGCCCGAGCTATCGATATAGAGTGTGGCAGAGGTTTCGGTGAGGAAAAGCTGGATACGTTGATCGGGTTGATCGGTGTTGACGTTGGGGCGTCCGCCACGATCTGCGCGGAAGCGATCACAAACGGCATCTTTGATACGAAGTGTTGCAAAGTCTAGGCTGCGCAGCGGCGATTTAACAGCCGTGGTGCTGACTTTGAAGCTCTGGCTTACATCAAACCACTGGTGCCAGGCGATCTTGCGCGCCATTTGATAGAGATCTTCTTCTTTCTGATAGGCGCCAACGGCCAGGCGTACCAGAATGCGTGAGGCGTAACGCGAATGCAGATTAGCGCGATAGAGGCTTTCTTGCGTTGCGCGTGCACGCACCCCGCCGCCCACCTGTTCTACCTGGGTCAGGCCGCATTGGTTGAACTCAGTAACCAGGAGTTCTTCTAGGCCACGCGGGCAGGGGGCAAAAATGTGCATGAAGTGCTTTCGTTAGAACGGCTTTAGTACGACGAGAAGGGTGATGACGGTGAGAATGAGTACCGGGATTTCATTAAACCATCGGTACCAGATGTGGCTGTGCGTATTTGTTCCGGCAGCAAACTGGCGGTAGAGGTGACCACAGTAAAAGTGGTAACCGAGCAAAAAGACGACGAGTAGGGTTTTGGCGTGCAGCCAGCCACCGCTGAAGCCATAACCGAACCAGAGCCAGAGACCCAGGATAACTGCGCCGATGCCCATGGGGGTTACAAACTTGTACAGGCGGCGGGACATGCCGAGTAGGCGTTGGTATTCCGCGGATTGTGTGTCGGCCACAGCCGCTAGGTTAACGAAGATGCGCGGTAGGTAAAACAGACCGGCGAACCAGCTCACGACGAGGATGATGTGAAATGCTTTGATTGTCAGCATGAGGGAGCCTTCAGTGTGGCGAGAAAGTCTTGCACCGTGGGGTAACGGAGTTTGATACGCAGCTCTTTGAGCAGGCGTTGATTGTCGAGTCGGCGCGATTCTGACATGAATGAGTAAAGC
>JBPCSW010000077.1:0-6027 GCA_051006675.1 Fluviibacter sp. | reverse complement strand
AAAGAAACTGCCGGTACCAGGCCCAAAGAAGCCATCGTACCAGCCGATAACTGCACCAATCAGGCAGGCAATGATGCGTTCGTGATTTTTGTTTTTGCGCGGGTTATGGATTTTGCCCAGGTCTTTTTTGGCTAGGGTGTATATCAACACCACCAGCAAAATGATGGGCATGAGTTTTCTGAGGAAATCCGGATCTATCTTGGTAACGCTCCAGGCACCTAAAAAGCTACCGGCTAGGGCAAACAACGCTGCGGGCAATAGAGACCGCCAGGCCATCTGCACACGCTTGCTGTACTGGTAGGTCGCTAGTGATGTGCCCCAGACGGAGGCGCACTTGTTGGTACCTAATAAGGTAGCCGGTGATGCCGTTGGGTCGGTGGCAAATAGGGCGGGCTGTAGAATGAGACCGCCGCCACCGACGATGGCATCAACCAGCCCAGCAAAGCCGGATGCCAGCAGAATCAGGAATGTTTCCATGTCCGGTTTTAATTAAGTTCTAGGAACCGACTAGAATGTGGTGAAAAATGAACCCACGAGACCATGATGCCGCACAATATTGATCCCCTCCTCTACGAGTTAGGCCGAGACGCAGCCTTTGGTCTGGCGATGATGGCGGTTGTATTGTCATTCAACGGGGTCTGTTTTACGCGGGTGTTGTTCATGTACCGCAAGATGGCCAGCTGGGTTTCGACCAGCAATACCCTAGGCGCCATTGCCCTTTTTGTGATTTCGGTACTAATGCTTGCCATTGTACAGTTGGTGGCGATACTGATCTGGGGGCTAACGCTTTATCACCAGGGCTTGATTCCAACCCGGGCGATGGCGATTCTGTTTAGCGGTAGCTGTTACACCACGATTGGCGTGTTTTCTGATTTGCTGCCAGCAGGTTGGAAGTCGCTGGCGCTTTTTATTGCGTTTTCAGGGCTCTTCTCGTTTGCCTGGGCAACATCAATCATGATGTCGATGGCGAACGCTTTTACCAAAGCGTGGGATCAATCCGACAGCCAGAAGCCTTAATGCCTTAACCCCGCGCCAGATTCTCGAAGCGAGTGTATTCGCCGAGGAAGGCCAGGTTAACCGTACCGGTTGGACCGTTACGCTGCTTGCCGATGATGACTTCGGCCATGCCTTTATCTGGCGTATCCGGTTTGTAGTAATCCTCGCGGTACATCATGAGGATCACGTCGGCATCCTGTTCGATCGCGCCGGACTCGCGCAAGTCACTCATCATTGGGCGCTTGTCGGTGCGCTCTTCCACTTTACGTGAGAGCTGCGATAAGGCGATGATGGGCACTTCGAGTTCACGAGCCAGGGCTTTGAGTGAGCGGGAGATTTCCGATACTTCGGTGGCGCGGTTTTCGTTCTGACGCGTCGAGCCCATGAGCTGGATATAGTCGATGACGATCAAACCAAGTTTGCCGACCTGGCGCTTGAGTCGGCGAGCACGGCCACGCAGATCGGTTGGGTTCATACCACCGGTTTCATCGATGTGCATGGGCGCTTCATGCAGCTTACCCAGCGCATAGGTAAGGCGTGACCATTCGTCGTCGGTCAGACGACCAGTACGCACGCGGTGCGAATCCAGACGGCCGATGGAGGCCAGCATACGCATGGCGAGCTGGGTGCCACCCATTTCCATGGAGAACACGGCAACGGGCAAACCCACGTCTACAGCTACGTATTCGGCGATGTTCAAAGCGAATGCGGTGTTATGCGTTACGACATCGTTGTCGGTAACGTACAGGCGCGTTGGGTGGCTTACCGAGATGCACTGGCACTCAACTTCGCGTACCGGTTCGATGCTAGTGAAGTTCGGACGTTTCTCGCGTGTCCAGGCTTCTGGCAGGCGCGTGACTTTGTCCGAGAGCAGCAACAGGCTGCGCGGCTCTGGGTGATTAATGTGACAGACCCAGGCTTGTTTGCCTGCGGTGCGCACACCGTCTTTATTGGTGAAGTGCGGTTGTTTGGTACTGATACTGCACCAGCCACCCAACGAGCGAACCAGTTCAGCCACATCGTTGGCCATTTGTTCGCTGGCGGTTGATAGGCGAACGCTGCCCCACTTCTCGACCCAACCATCGGTATCGAGCAGGCCTCGCAATACATTCAAACGCACATCGCGATTGGCTTCCAGATACTGACGCGGAATGAATTTGGTGGCGCTGTCCTTGCCCCAGAGACCCAGGCCAATTAGTGCTTCTTTAATTTCGTTTGCCTGCGAGCCAGCGATACCTTGTACGTGGCCACGATCTTCGCGCACGATGCGGTAATCGTAGTTGCCTGCATGCGTAATCGTCATGGCTTCAGGCAATGCGTGCTGTACCCGCTGCAACATTTCTGCCGAAGCTGTGGAGAAGCGCAAAGCGCTACCGCTGAGCGAACCGTCGCCCAGCAATGCGCCTAACAGCCACGCATCTACCGGCAGTTCGTCGTGATGACCGAAGTTGCCTGTGTGCTGATCGATCCAGAGGCGGTTCTGATAGCGCTTTTTGCCCAGCATGTCGATGAGCTTTTCAGTGTTCAGCACACGCGGTGCATCCCAGCTGCGATAGTGCACCGACCAGAGGTGCTCGGCACAGCATTCAGTGCTGCGGCCATCGGAGAAGCTGACTTTATAGACCTGGCGCACACCCTGCGGGTAGATGCCGGTGACCATAGAAGGTTGACCGTCAACAGAGGCCAAAGCATCGCCTACCAGCAGATCGCCCATGCGCTTCCAGCCGGTACGCGTGCGCACCTGTGCATCCAGCGGCTGGGCTTTACCCATCGAAGGTCTTCCGGCAACAATGATCAGGTCGCCAGGTTGCAGACCTGATGTTTTGCTATCGAGATCGGTAAAGCCGGTCGGTACACCAGTGATTTCCGAGGGGTTGTCGCGGTCATGCAATTCCTGAATGCGCTCTACGACTTGTGTGAGCAACGGGTTGATGTGCACGAAACCCTGCTGGTTACGCGCACCCATCTCGGCAATCTGAAATACTTTTTGTTCCGCCGTATCAAGGAGTTCTTTGGCATCGCGGCCAAGCGGATTAAGTGCATCTGTCGCAATCTCATCGCCCACCACGACCAGGTGGCGCAGCACGGCGCGTTCGCGCACGATTTCTGCATAACGGCGGATGTTGGCGGCAGACGGCGTATTGGCTGCCAGCTCACCTAGGTAAGCTAGACCACCGGTTTCATCGGTGAGGCCGGCTTGTTCGATAGCTTCTGAAACAGTAACAACGTCGGCCGGACGGCCGCGTTCCAGCAGACGTGTGATCTGCTGATAAATCAGTTTGTGTTCGCTGCGATAGAAGTCGGCTTCTGTCAGCAGGTCTGTAATGCGGTCCAGCGCTTCGTTGTCGAGCAGCAAGCCACCGAGTACCGATTGCTCGGCTTCGATGGAGTGCGGCGGCACGCGCAATTGGGCAATGGCCGGGTCGATGGACTTGGCCTGATTGGCAAAATTACCTTTGCGGGGCGAACGGGAAAATTCTGAACTCATACACGTAATGATACCGGCAAAAAGCAGAAAGCCCGGCACGAAGCCGGGCTTTCTTAATCCAGAAAAACCGGATTAGTGTGCAGCAGCCACGTTCACCACGATGCCAACAACCACATCGGTGTGCAGACCAACTTCCAGCGGGAATTCGCCGATGGTCTTAAGTGGGCCAGTCGGCATGCGAACGTCCGACTTTTCAACCTTGAAGCCTTTGGCAGCCAGTGCGTCAGCGATGTCAAAGTTAACAACCGAACCGAATAGACGGCCATCAACGCCAGCCTTACGGGCGATTTCAACAACCAGACCATTCAGCTTTTCGCCAACAGCTTGAGCAGCAGCCAGCTTTTCAGCGGCCAGCTTTTCAAGTTCAGCACGGCGCTCGGCGAACTCGGCCAGAGCCGATGTCGTGGCGCGCTTTGCTTTGCCGTTAGGGATTAGGAAGTTACGAGCGTAACCGTCTTTAACTTTAACGACATCACCCAGATTGCCCAGGTTAACGACTTTTTCGAGAAGAATAATTTGCATCGCGATTACCCGTTGTGGTTGTCAGTGAAAGGCAGCAGAGCCAGGAAGCGCGCACGCTTGATGGCAACGCCGAGTTGACGCTGGTAGCCAGCCTTGGTGCCGGTCAGACGAGCCGGCATGATCTTGGCGTTTTCAGCGATGTAGTCTTTCAGAATGTCGACATCTTTGTAGTCGATCTGTTCAACTTTTTCTGCCGAGAAGCGGCAGAACTTGCGGCGCTTGAAGAGACCGCCGCCACGATTACGCTTGTTGCGGTCGTCTTTCTTCTTGGTGTTGTTAGTACGTCCAGTCATGATGGATTCCTTCGAGGAAATTTACGTTTCTTGAAATTCAATGGATTCGAGATGCAGGATCAGTTGGCGACTTTTGAGACTCTTGGTAGCGAGGAAGCCTGCGGCCGTTAGGCTGGTTCCGGTCTGTGCTGCGGCAAGCTGATGTGCTAGGTTGCCGAGTGCTTTGACTGAAACTTCACAGGTGACCTGACGCTTGAGTCCGGCTTCTTGCTGTTCCGAGTGGTGTCCTAGCGATGCTTCCGTTACCGGAATGCCAGCCGGTGTGTACCGGATTGGCTGGACGCTGAGGATTTGCCCGGAGAGCTGAACCCGATTAATCGTCAATCGTTCTGTTTCGTCGAATCAGCGATTAGGAAGCGGCAGCTTCGGTCGTAACCGGCTTGGCCTTCTCTTCCTTCATCATCGGCGAAGGCTCGGTGATGGCGTGCTTCTGCTTCATCGTCAGGTGACGCAGAACGGCATCATTGAACTTGAAGGCGTGCTCGAGTTCGGCCAGGGTTTCACCGTTACATTCGATGTTCATCAGAACGTAGTGGGCTTTGTGAACCTTGTTGATCGGGTAAGCCATTTGACGACGGCCCCAATCTTCCAGGCGGTGAATGACACCATTCTGGCCAGTGATCAGCGTTTTGTAACGCTCTACCATCGCCGGCACCTGCTCGGACTGATCCGGGTGGACGATGAATACGATTTCGTAATGACGCATGTAGACTCCTTTTGGCTAATACCCCCCGCCATGCGAATTCGCGGTGGGGCAAGGTGGAAAACCAGAGATTCTATAACAGAATCAAGGTTAAAGCCAGTCTGACGCACTGACCTCGCCACCCTGCAGGGCTTTTTGCACGGCATCCCGGTTTAAACCCGGGGCAAAATCTTCGATAAAGTCATATTCAAAACGGCGAAGTAGCGTGCCGCGCCTTATGCCAACATGGGTGGTATTGGCCGGAAACAGGTGCCGCGCCGGAATTAGCTGTAAACCGGCGGCTGGGTCACGCAAGGGATCAAAAGCATGTTCGGCGATGATGCCGACGCCCATACCGACACCGACATAGGTTTTAACAACGTCGGCATCCAGCGCGTCCAGCACAATTCGGGGGGATAGGCCATGCCGCTCGAAGGCTGCATCGACACCAATACGCCCGGCAACACCGCGCACATAGGTGATGAGCGGATAGCTGGCCAATTCGGCCAGGCTGATTTGGCCGGCCTGATTAAGGAGTGGATGCCCTTTCTGCACCACGATGGCGTGATGCCACTGACGGCACGGCAAGGCGACAATGCCCGGCACATCTTTGAGCGATTCGGTGGCAATGGCCAGGTCGACATCTCCGCGCATCAGCCATTCGGCAAACTGATCCGGCATGCCCTGGTGCAGGGTGAGCGTGACTTCCGGGTAACGCGCCCGAAAACGGGAAATAGCCTCTGGCAGTGCATAGCGTGCCTGGGTGTGGGTTGTGGCGATGACCAGCGCCCCATGTTGGCCATGGGTGTAATCATCGACGTAGCGTTTGAGATTCTGAGCCTCGGCCAGAATCCGCCGGGCATGCGCCAGAATTTGCGCGCCCGCCTCGGTAACCCCGGTCAGGCGCTTGCCCACGCGCTCGAAAATAATAATGCCTAGATCGGTTTCCAGCTGTTTGATCTGTTTAGAGACACCGGGCTGCGAGGTGAACAGCGCCTCGGCGGCATCTGATACATTAAAGCCGCGCTGGGCGACTTCTACTAGGT
>JBPCSW010000076.1:0-3687 GCA_051006675.1 Fluviibacter sp. | reverse complement strand
CCCCACAACTGGTTGTTACGAACACGAACAATCAGGTTGCCGTGTACGAGTACCAGCGGTGGGCCGGCTCCTTAAAGACAGATATAGAACGGGTGGTTGCCGCCGATCTATCACGAGACTTGAGTACGCCCAATGTATGGAGTTATACACAGAGCCCCTTTGCTCAGTTTGACTATCAGGTATTGATTGACGTTCAAAACATCGATAGCAAACTCGGCGATTCCGTGAGCGTTGATGTGTTGTGGACAATCAAACCTACCGCTGCAAAGGTAAGTCATTCTGTAGCGACGACAATAACGCCCCCAGCCAGCTACACTGGTCGCACAGTGATCAATGAGCCAGTTTCAGGCTCCGGATTTGATGCACTCGTGGCGGCGCAAAGTCGAGCCTTTGATAGGTTAAGCGCTGACATTGCGAAATCGATTCGCCCGCATTGATCCTTAACCACTCTGGATTCAAGGTCTGTTGCCCGTGAAAGCGGGCAACGTTCTTTGATGGGCGTCAATGAATGTGCTTTTAGCCTCTTAAATGATGTCCACGCACACCAGATATGGAAGACAATACAATCGGGATGTTTTGTGCCAAGTGCAATCAATGAAACCAGAAGCCGTTCAGAAAATTAGAAATGTCGTTTTCGACGCTGCAGTTGCGCTCGTGACGATTCCTTTTGGTCTAATTCTTGGACTTGCAGGTTTTGCCTTGCCTCTAAAGGCACGGTTCTGGTTGGTTAAGTGCTGGCGCCGTTGCTTTAGTTTCTTTGAGCGCCATATTTTGGGCATCCGGGTTGAAGTGATCGGCATCGAGAACATCCCTAAAGAGGCCTGCATTGTTATTTCCAATCACCAATCGGCCTGGGAAACGGTGGGTCTGCAAACCTTATTCTCACCCTGTGTCTTTGTATTAAAAGAAGAATTGTTGAAGATTCCGTTCTTTGGCTGGGGTCTTAAAGCCGTCAAGATGATTGCGATTGACCGGGAATCTTCCAAGCAGGCGCTAAAGAAAGTGACCGAACAGGGATTGGACCGAATCCAGTCCGGCATTACGGTTGTTGTCTTCCCGGAGGGCACCCGTGCCGACCCGGGGGAACGGCTTCCCTTTCAGATTGGCGGCGCCTACCTGGCCAGTAAATGTAATGCGCCGGTCATTCCTGTTGCGCATAATGCCGGCAGCGTCTGGCCCAAAGGGGCTTCGGTCAAAGGGCCTGGCGTTATCCGGGTAGTGATCGGCGAGCCGATCTTGCCAGGGCTGCGCGCTCAGGCGCTTAATGACCGCGTCGAGACCTGGATTCGGCAGCAGAATACTGAATTGGATATATAAAGTGCTTTGCAATCGATCGGGCACCGCGCCAGCTATTCATGTTTTTATTCAGATCTGCCAGATTACCCTCCGGCTATCGGGGTTGATTCGTTCGAAATTCATGCGAAAATTGCCCCAAATAGCGCCTTTTAGCAAAGATATCTCTGTTGGTTGCGGCCAACTGGTATATTGAGCAACGCAATAAGTTTTTCACTCGAGACCTCCATGAAACGTGTTGATGATTTCCGGTTGATGTTCGGAAAGAAGGAAATAGTCCCAATTATCATTGGTGGGATGGGTGTGGACATTTCCACCGCTGCACTGGCTCTCGAAGCCGCTCGGCTCGGTGGCATTGGCCACATTTCCGATGCAATGGTGCCCGATGTCTGTGACAAGCGTTTCAACACCACCTTTGTTAAAGATAAAACCAAGTTCTACAAACTTAATATTCCCAACTCAGACAAATCAGCGGTTAAGTTTGATTTGGGACTTGTGGCAGAAGCCACCAAACTTCATGTAGCTTCAACCATGGAAGCCAAACGTGGCGATGGCCTGGTTTTTGTGAACTGCATGGAAAAGCTCACCATGAATGCCCCGCGCGAAACGCTGCAGGTGCGCATGGCCTCTGCACTAGATGCAGGCATTGATGGCATTACATTAAGCGCGGGTCTGCACCTGGGCTCGTTCGCTCTGATCGAAGATCACCCGCGGTTCCGCGATGCCAAATTGGGCATCATCGTCTCGTCGGTACGTGCACTGCAGATTTTTCTGCGTAAAAACGCACGCCTGAACCGACTACCGGATTATGTTGTAGTCGAGGGGCCATTGGCCGGCGGCCATCTTGGCTTCGGCCCAGACTGGGCACAGTATGATCTGGCAACGATTATTGCCGAGATCGTTCAGTATCTGAAGGCCGAGAATCTGGATATTCCTGTCGTTGCTGCAGGCGGCATCTTTACCGGTAGTGATGCGGTGTCTTTCCTTGAAAGTGGCTCCGCCGCGGTTCAAGTAGCCACCCGCTTCACTGTGGCTGATGAGTGTGGCCTGCCGAACAAGGTTAAACAGGAATACTTCAAGGCGAGCGAGCAGGATATCGAGGTGAACAATATTTCACCGACCGGGTATCCGATGCGCATGCTGAAAAGCTCTCCTGCGATTGGCTCTGGTATCCGTCCAGGCTGCGAATCTTATGGCTACCTGCTTGATGGCAATGGCAACTGCGCCTATATCAATTCATACAATCGTGAAATTGCCGCCCATCCAAACGCCAAGAACATATCGGTGATGGATAAAACCTGTCTGTGTACGCACATGAGCAATATGAATTGCTGGACCTGCGGACAATTTACGTATCGCTTGAAGGACACCTCGCATCGTCTGGAAGACGGCAGCTATCAGATATTAAGCGCAGAACACATCTTTAAGGACTACCAGTTCAGCACTGATCAGAAGATCGCCCTGCCAACCGCTGTTGGTGGCTAAGCCACCCAATCAGAGAAAACGCGTCATATCTCTGACAGGTGGCTCAGCAGGGTTAAGTGAGGTTAATGTAGATCGAAACGATCTGCATTCATTACCTTGACCCAGGCCGCAACAAAGTCTTCGACAAACTTCTGTTGATTGTCGTCCTGCGCATACACTTCAGCAATGGCACGCAAAACCGAGTTGGAACCAAAAACCAGATCAACACGTGTTGCGGTCCATTTTTTGTTGCCAGTAGCACGCTCAACGATATCGTAACTATTCCGACCTGTTGGCGTCCAGCTGTAGTTCATGTCGGTCAGATTCACAAAGAAATCGTTGCTGAGTACGCCTTCTCGCTCAGTCAATACACCATGCTTGGTCGCGCCAAAGTTAGTGCCTAGCACACGCATACCACCCACCAGCACGGTCATTTCCTGTGCTGTTAGACGCATCAGTTGCGTACGATCCAGCATAAGTTCTTCAGGCGTTACAACATAATGCTGCTTCTGCCAATTACGATAGGCATCTGCTACGGGCTCCAGCACGGCAAATGATTCGACGTCAGTTTGCGCCTGCGTTGCATCACCTCGACCGGGCGAGAAAGGCACGGTAACGTTAAAACCACCTGCTTTTGCCGCCTGCTCAATTCCTACCCCACCTGCCAGAACAATAATGTCAGCAACGCTGGCGCCTGTTTCTGCCGAAATCTTTTCATAAACGGCTAACACTCGTGCCAGCCGGGCGGGCTCATTCCCTTCCCAGTCCTTCTGGGGCGCCAGCCGGATTCGGGCGCCGTTTGCACCACCCCGTTTATCCGAACCGCGATACGTACGTGCGCTATCCCAGGCGGTGGTCACCATGTCGCTCACCGACAAACCACTAACGGCAATTTTGCCTTTCAGCGACGCAACATCGTAATCTTTGCGC
>JBPCSW010000075.1:0-3366 GCA_051006675.1 Fluviibacter sp. | reverse complement strand
CGGTGCCTTTTATGGTGCTGTGTAACGTCAATATTCGTCAGGCTGTTGGTACATCATCCGCCTTGGGTTTCCCGATTGCCTTGGCGGGGGTTGTTGGGTACATCTTAGGGGGCTGGTCAATACCGGACTTGCCGGGCCCTAATCTTGGGTTCGTTTATCTGCCGGCCTTCGCGGGGGTGGTCGTTGCACCGGTCTTTATGGCGCCAGTAGGGGCTAAATTGGCGCATAGTTTGCCGGTTAAACAGCTTAAGCGTGCCTTTGGCGTTATGTTGGCATTGCTAGCGACAAAGATGCTCTGGAATTTGTTGAGTTGATATCTGAGCAGAATTGCGGCTCGTGCAGGTACAATGTCGCCCTGATGCGGGTGTGGTGAAATTGGTAAACACAGCAGACTTAAAATCTGCCGGCGAATAGCCTTGCCGGTTCAAGTCCGGCCATCCGCACCATTTTCTTTAAGCCCGCCATGAAACCCAGCCTACTCGATAAACTCCGTCAGCTTGCCGATCGTCTGCAAGCACTGGATTTGCGGTTGAGTGAGCAAGGGGTTCATGACGATATGGATGATTTTCGTCGAATCTCCAAAGAGCGTGCCGAGATTGAACCCGTTGTGGCGCTCTACGAAACCTACTGTCAGCGGCTGGCGGATTTAGATGCGGCCGAAGCCATGTTGTCTGACCCGGACATGAAGAGTCTGGCGCAGGAAGAAATGGCGGCAGTGAAGGCAGATCTGCCCGGCCTGGAGCAAGAGCTACAGACTTTGCTCTTGCCTCGTGATCCTTCCGATGACAAAAATGTCATTGTTGAAATCCGGGCAGGTACCGGCGGTGATGAATCGGCGCTCTTTGCCGGAGATTTGTTCCGCATGTACAGCCGCTTTGCCGAACGGCGCCGTTGGCAGGTGGAGGTGATTTCAGCTAGCGAATCGGATCTGGGCGGCTATAAGGAAATAATTTTTCGAGTCATCGGCCAAGGTGCGTATTCGGTACTCAAGTTCGAGTCGGGTGGCCATCGTGTGCAACGTGTGCCCGAAACAGAAACGCAGGGTCGTATCCATACCTCGGCTTGTACGGTAGCGGTGATGCCAGAAGCAGATGCCATGGAAGCCGTAACGATTAATCCCGCGGAATTGCGGATTGACACCTTCCGAGCTTCGGGTGCCGGCGGTCAGCACATTAATAAAACTGATTCCGCAGTACGTATTACCCACTTGCCTACGGGCACCGTTGTGGAGTGTCAGGACGGGCGTTCTCAGCACCAGAACCGCGATCAGGCCATGCGTGTGCTGGTGGCGCGTATCGAGGATGCGCGTCGTCGCGAACTGCATGCGAAAGAAGCGGCAACCCGCAAGAGCCTGATCGGTAGCGGGGATCGTTCTGAGCGGATTCGAACCTACAACTTCCCACAGGGTCGGATGACTGATCACCGCATTAACCTCACCCTGTATAAGCTGTCGTATCTGATGGATGGCGATATGGAAGAGCTGGCACGTTCGCTGGCCGCCGAACATCAGGCAGAACAGTTGGCCGCGCTGGCCGATCAGGACTGATTGGCGTGAGCACGGTTTCGCAATTAACGCGTGCCGGGGCAATACAGTGGGCGCGACAATCCGTAGATCGCCTTGACGCGCGTTTATTGCTAGAGTTTGTTTCAGGATGCACGCCAAATGCCCTGATTGCTGATCCGGACGTTGTGCTGGATGTCCAGCAGCAGTGTCGTTTCTCTGATCTGGTCAACCGACGTGCATCGGGTGAACCCCTGGCATATCTGGTCGAGCGGGCAGGTTTTTATGGAGATCTGCTCGTGGTTACGCCCGCGGTATTGGTGCCACGCCCTGAGACAGAAGATCTGGTGGACTGGGCACTCGAGGTGTTGCGGGTTTGCAAGTCGCCTTCAATTCTGGATCTTGGTACAGGCAGCGGTGCGATTGCTCTGGCTTTGGCAGGGGCTAGGTTGGATGCCTATGTGTTAGCGGTTGATGTGTCACCAGCCGCCTTGTCAGTTGCAGCCACGAATCGTCAGCGCCTAGATAGGCGTAATGTCGATTTGCATTGCGGCAGCTGGTACGAGGCCTTACCGCCCTCAGACTCCTTTGATTTAATTGTGAGCAACCCGCCTTATATTCCGGCGAATGACCCGCATCTAACCGGTGATGGGGTGCGCTTTGAGCCACGACTCGCGTTAACTGACGAGTCGGACGGGTTGGATGCCTATCGGGCCATTGCAGTGGGCGCCATCGCTCGTCTTAAGCCCGGCGGATGGCTGCTGGTTGAACACGGGCACGATCAAGCAGCGGCTGTTGAAGCGCTGTGGCTGCAAGCTGGTTTAGTTAATGTGAGTGGACGACGAGACCTGAGTGGTAATCCACGAATGACGGGTGGGCAGAGGGCTGTTGAGGCTTCTTCATGAGCGGGATTGCTGAACTCTGGCGAGGTTGGCCAAAATCGTTACGCTGGGCGGTATCTATCTCAGTCGCGATACATGTTTTCATTATTTTCCCGCTGGCTTTTGATTTGTACACGCCGATTGCGATGCCGCAAGCGCCTCTGAGCGCCGTGTTGCGCGGGGCCGGTGATACGGCACAAATGGCGAAAACAGATGCCAAAAAAATGGCACCGCTGTCGGCTGGTGACACGAAGAAGTCAAATCCGGTGAAGCCTGTGCCGATCGTGAAGGCTAAAAGCGGGGAACTGGCTCCGGAAACGGTGAAGGCTGTTAAGCCGACACAGGTAGGGGTTGCCCAGGGCGATGCAGCCGTGGCACCCAATACGGCTTCAAAGGCAGGGATACTGGGTGGTGCTCCTGAGGTTGCACGTGATGGCGTCGACGCCGATGCGCTGCAGCGTTATCGGCTTGCGCTGGGTGCTGAAGCACGAAAAGCGCGGCGCTATCCCGAGGTGTCGCGTGCGCGGGGCCATGAGGGTGTCTGCGAGGAAATTATCGTTTTATCAAAAAATGGCGGCGTTCCCGTTGTAATTCAGGGGCGAAGCAGCGGATCACAGACGCTCGATGAAGCCGCTTTTACTATGGCGAGACTTGCGGCTGAGCGCACGCCTGTGCCAACGGAGCTTCAGGGGCGGAATCTGAAAATTCCATTGCGGATTCGATTCACTTTGGACGACTTCTGATTTTTGTATTTTTTGCACTACATCAAAGCATGCGGGGTTTAAACCCGAAGTTCTGACCTAATGTAGGCTGTGAAAGTGTTATAATTCATTGATTTCATTCATTCGGCATCTTTTTGCCCGGTGATTGTGCCTGCGCAGCAAAACGGCCTCTTTGTCAGGTCGGAATCGCAAGTTTGACCAATTAAGGAGTTGCATACATGTTTAACGGACTCGTTGATCTGCCCTGGTGGGGTTATATCGT
>JBPCSW010000074.1:0-12613 GCA_051006675.1 Fluviibacter sp. | reverse complement strand
CTACCAAAAAATCCACTTTGTCCGATTTATACGCATTACATCTACCGCATGCGCTTATGAGGTTATCGAAGCTCCACATATCCCCACCCTTAGCCCTTGGAATTATATGATCCACGGTATTAGCATCCATGCCACAATAAGCACACATATATCCATCCCTAGCTAATACAGCTTTACGAATATCCTTCCATCGCTGCGTACCTAGCGCTCTATGGTTTGGCACCCCATCCCCTTCCCTTGAATATTGCGGGTGTTGCTTGATACTTACGATACATGGGTTTCGAGCACTCTGTACATATGGGTATTGCATAGCCCTTATCTATTGGTGTATCCACACTATCCTCATATGCACACTCTCTACATATGAACTCATATATAGCCATTAATGCCATCCCTTATTAATGAAGTGTATCCACGCATTACACGCACTACCTTCGTATCTATGGTTTATATATTTAATGCCATAACGCACTTGATCTATTGGGCTTTTATCATAGATTAATGGGTTTTTAATTTGAGGTATTCCGTATGTATGGATCTTTCCATCGAGGTTACCTATTGCATAAGGGTTAAATGCACTTTCTTTACCATAGAGCTTTATTAAGCATAGAGCTTCTTTTTTAGGTAAAGCTAGCTTTATATAGGCTTTTGGATCTATGTAACTATGGTTAGGTGCGGCTGCGGATGCTGGATAGCATAGAGCTATCCCAATAGCTGCGAGCGGGGTTACGAGCGATCCGCGTATGCGGCTCTTCACCCCGCGGCTTAGGCCGCTTCGCCCGAAGCGTACCCACCGTGTCAATAGATTAAATGCATATGATTTGGACATTTGGGAATTATTACTACTGTGATTTGGATTACTATTTACCATGAGGATCATCCTTAATAGCCCTTGATTAATGACACCATAGGCAGCGAGTTTCTTCGCCTACTTGCCAATACCAAGCCCCGCACCCATCGCACCGGTTCAGCTTTTTTTCTTCCGGATGCATTGAGCACACTCCCATATTAGGCCAAGCCCCTCGGCTACGGTGCAATATCCGCCCTCTAAATCTTGCCAAGATTCGCAGCGATCGCACCACTCGGCCGTGAAATCTATTGGCCTTGCATCCCTGCCTATATGTCTGCCTTTACCCGTATTGGGGTCGATGATCTCTACATATCCCATTATTTCTGTAGCCCCCAACTTTGATTAGATACGCTCCATTGATACCACACGGTGCAATCCTTCACCTTTTCCGGACACATATCACCCATCCAAGGTTTTCCATCTTTCTTTTGGCCTTGCTTGCGCTCACGCATGCCATGAGAGCACGCTGTAGGGTCTGCGAGTTTATGCTCGATTATGTCCGCGACTCGAGCCTCGAAATCGACCGCTTGAGGCATCGGCTTACTAACGGTAGTCCAAGGATCGGCGGCATTTTCTACAGCTATCTCGGCCGCCGTAACTATCTGCGTAGATCCATACTCTGCTACGCGCTGCATCTCTAACGAGCTTGGGCGTTTGCCCTTAGCTGATAATCCAAGATTAGCTAACATGCGACCTATCGCCGAAGTCTCTGCGTTAGGAATCCAAAATAGGGCATCTACCCCACGATCCTTACGCATGCCATCGCACCAACCGGTAGCGGCCGGCTCTGTATCCTCGGCGTTACGATAACCATAAGCCTTGAATATGCACCATCCTTCTTTTATGTCATAAGCAATTAGCTCGGTAATAATGCGCCCCAAGCCGTGCCGATCGTAAAATACATGGATACGACTATCCACATCCTCATAGGAGCCCAAGTTGTAAGCCATCGTTTTCTACCGCCTTCCATACTATGCAGGGATTACCGTTTTTGTTATTTCGAGTGAGGCCGGAATCGACTATAAAGCCATGCTTTACGAGAAGTCCGCGGGATGGGCGTACTGTGTTGCCATCCATATGGAGCGTATATTCGATTTCTTGATCCGTAGCGCCATCGAAGCCGCGACCGATAATAAACTCGAGCACCTTTAAGCGTGTGGAACCGGATTTAGGATAGTGCTTCATCGCCGCAGCTAGTGAAGTACCTTGGGCGTATCGCGCCACGATTACCTCATTATGCACGATCTAAATCCTCATAATCTTCCGTAGCTATTTCGCACGCTATAGCCAAGTACAGCACTGCATCGATAAAACCGGCAGCGTGCCGGCTATTCTGCGTGCTCATAATTGCATCGATAGCTTTAGTAATTGCTATCTGCTCCGGCTTAATAGGTGCCTCTATGTACTCGGCGATGGTAGGCGCTAGCTTTATATACGGAGCTATAAGCGATCCATACGATTTACGATCGCCCTTGAGCGCTTGGGTTACATATTCTGTAAGTTCATCGGCTCGCACGGCTACGCCCCTGTATCCGACCACGGATAAGGCCTTCACGCCTACCCTGCGCTATCCCGATGCTGTGTCCAATCATGTAGCCGCAGATAAGAGATCCACCGCATGCCAGCGAAATAATAAAATCAAGGTTTTTTAGCATTAGAGAGACTCCTGCCAGCATAGGGATTTATAGTTCGTAGTGAGCGCCCAAGTCTCCGTAGCGTTATCGTAAAACTGTTCGTAGCTCTTAGACATGGCTACCAATAGCTCACGGGCGAGCATAAGGTTAGGGTATTCATCGAACCAATAGATAAATGTGTGATCCCAATTAACGGTGCCATCGGCGAAGCGCCCCTCGGCTACTTGCTTATTCCATGTAGGCGAATCCCACGCCATCGAGCTTGAATTTAATGCCTCGAAATCCTGCTCTAGTTGCTTCTTATACTTGCTCATATTTAGCCCTTCTCGCCTAGTCCGTCTAGGTCGATGGCATAAGTAAAGCAAAAGCCCCCGACTCGGAGAAGCAAATCGGGGGCAATTTAGATAACGATTAGATAACGATTATTTATCGTGCTCCTGTACATGCTGGAAAAGCATGGCTCTAATCTCGCGTAAATCTGTAATTACATGGTTAGCGAAGCCGTTAGACACCGGCCTAGAATTCTTCTCTGCCTTCGCAGCCTTCACCGCAGCGTAAGCGGATATACAGGCGGCGAGGATAGTAGCCCCCGCCGAGATCATAGTTTTCTACCGAATCCCTTATCGTTGGGATTAAGCCATCGAAGCATTACCGGCGCTACAGCTGCAAAACCGCCTAGAGCTAAAGTCCGTGGATCCGTTTCTCCGGCAATAAATAGCGCAAGGCTAGTAGCGAGAAAAGAGCGACCCCATGAGGCCGCGAGCGCTTTCATTTCTTTCATCTATGGCTCCTACCATTTAGGGCGTACGACCGTACGCACGAATTTAGTAGATCTATGGCGTGCATATACTCCATCGCCGTTAATCTCTTTAGCCGCTGCCTTGCCCTTGGCTTCTCCGTTAGAGGTGTTGCCCTCGATGGTAGCTACTTCTAGTTTCTCGGCATCGTATGGCATGTACGCGATGCCTACATGATCTGCGTGCTTGCCGTTAAATGAGTAAATAACTACATCGCCGCGCTGTGTTTGTTCGACCGGCACGGTAAGTTTATTTTTAATAGCCCAAGCCTCGAGCGTTTGAGTGCTTGCGGTGTTCATAATGTAACCGGCGGCCTCGGCGTTGCAAAACATGGCGCGTACGAAAGTCATGCACCACGGTTGGTTATTAGCGTGGCCGGCTATCTTGGCGTATTTGTTGTCGTTTTTAGCGCCTTCGGTGTAACCGATTTCGGCTTTCGCGCTACGGATTAGTGCGTTAATCACGATAGAAGCGTAGCCAATTCGTCACCGGTGAGGCCTAAACGCTCTGCGATAGCTGTTTTAGCTGCGGCCTTGGCCGCTTCCGCCGCTTCACGATCTGCGCGATTCTTATCGGCCTTGAGTCGCATTGACTCAAGTTCTGCAATTTCTTCAGCGGTAAGCTCGATTACCGTTTCTTCTCCGGTCGTGCAATTTACTTCGATGCGAATTGGCTTAGTCATTTTTCCCCCTATGAGTTTTTAATACCGTAAAGATAGGCCGTCGTGTATTCTGCAAAAGAACCCGCACTCGTTTCGGGAGTAATCGTAACCGAAGTTATTGCCGAAGTTACATTAAAAGTGTTGGCGTTTAAAGAGACTATCGGAGCCGTAGAAGAATTGCTCTCGGCAACTCCATCCGTGGATAAAAATTTAGTTGTAGATCCTGTATAATTTAAAATGTAGAACTCTGTATTACCAAAAGTGTTAGCGGTCGAAGTGTTTGAATTAACGCCATAAGTGGAACCTATGCCGCCCGTATTAGAATTTGCCGTGCCGTTATAGCCAAATAAAACTTTATCTCCGTTGTTACCGGTTGCATTTACGGCCATATTACTTTGCGCAAAAGTATTTCCGTAATTACTAGTCGTGCGAGCCGATAATTTGATTAATAAATCTTTATAAGTTGCAGGGATGGAACTAAAAGTGACATTTGCAGATCCACCGGTAGGCACCGTTACGGTATTAATTAGAGTGTAGGTAGGGGATGCCATTTATGCCGCCTTTATTCCGTAGAGAGTGGCTGTAAATCCTGTAGCCATATTCGCGCCGCCCGTACTAATTTTAATTATATTTATCGCCGATGTATTTCTCCATAATCCGGCCGTAGTAGCTACGCCTCTAAATCCGAGATTATTATTTCTACTTAGCAAGCCTTTATATGTGGATCCTGATTCATTACAATAATTCATAAAATGAATAGTAGAATTCATGGGAGTTGTATAAACGATTCCCATTTGCTGACATGCGGGGGTATTACTTTCCCGATAAGTTGAAGCGCTAGAACCGTCTCCGGCTAAAAGAGTTATCGAATAATTAGCGCCTGTATCTACCGATCCATTACCTACTTGAATATCAAATGAACTGGCTGTATTTGCTGTTCCGGTGCATACTAGAACTAAATCCGTGAAAGATTGACTAATCGAGCTAAAAGTTATCGAATTAGTAGCACTGCCTAAAGTTGTGGTTGCTATAGGTTCATAAGTTTGCGCGGCAGGCATTTTTACCCCTGTATTCCATATAAAGAAAAAATACTATTAGCCTGAAATGTGGCGGTAGTGTTTAAGGTTATTGAATTTATCGCGGCGGTATTAATCCATACTCCCGAAGTATATAAATTATATCCCGAACCATTGTTATCGACACCGGATAAAGTTCGAATAGTTTTATTTTTAATGGTTGAGGTATAGTCTAAAATATCTATAATTCCTACGGCTGGGGAACTTGTATTACCCGTGTAACCCGAATACATATTGGTTAAGCTACCGGCTCCCCCTGCGGCCGCGCTTCCCGATCCACCCCCGTATAGGTAATGGCTTGCATAATTAGAAGCTGTATCACCATTAATACGCATAGAAATATCGTTAGCTAAAGCGGAAGATATATTTAAATATCTTAATTGCAAATGTTTATAACTGTTTGGAATTGCGCTAAATGTGAGCGTATTTGTGCTTGAAGGTTTAATTGTAGCGATTGATACATAACCCGTACTAGGCGTTAAATGCCCCGAAATCTGCGAGGCGTAAATTCCGAGGTGGCTAACCATTTTACGATAGGTCTCCGATTACGGTAAAGGTATTGCTGCCTGTGCATAAAACCGTAGCGGCGCTGTACTGGGCTCTCAATTTGGGCGCGCTCGCTGTTGCTCCGGTAGAAGTGATGGTTACGCCCGAGCCCTGCGCTAGCGTTACTTGTCCTGCGCCGATTTGCTGAATATCAAAATATTCACCCGTAGAAAATACGCTCGGCGGAATTGTAAGACTGATGGCCGAAGCGTTAGAAAGCGTAATCATTTTGTTACGATCACCGGATACAGCTGTATAGGTCGTTCCCGTCTGGGCGTTAAATGCTTGAGTAACTACCGGAGCTGTAAGCGTTTTATTTGTAAGAGTTTGCGATCCTGTAAGGGTCGCAATTGAAGTAGGAAAAGTATTTGTACCGGAGCTTAAATCTTTATTTGTAAGTGTCTGCGCTGTAGATACATCGACGGTAACGGCGGTATTAATTGATAGCGTTACATCGCCCGAAGTTCCGCCGCCGCTAAGTCCGGTGCCAGCTGTAACGCCTGTAATATCTCCGGAGTTTCCAATATTGACCCAAGCGCTTCCGTTATATACATAAACGGTATTATCATCCTGCAAATATGAGCACATGCCTTCGGCTAATACGCCCGAGAGTGCTGTAGTGCGAGCTGCGGCGGAAGCAAAAACCATAACGGTTTGCTGTTGAAGATAGGTATTTACATCGGCAGCGTTGAGCACTTCACCGTTAGCGAATAACTTAAATCCTGTACCTGCCATGGTTTCTATCCTTTTAGTAGCTGAGGGTATTAACGCCTAATACGCCCCATGTGTCGGAGTTTAATATAAATGCATCGATTATGGGCTCTCCCGTGGTAAATGTCGTACGCCACGAATTCGGGGTAATGTCATGGTTAGCCCCGAGGATTTGGAGAGTCTTAGTAATTGAGGTGCCGGCTTGGGCTTCGGTAATAATTGTAATTACCGTAAAATAGTCCATCGATAAAGCGGCCAACACGCCGGCGGCATAATCGGGAGTATTGAGATCTAGGGTAAGGCTATCGATTCGGATAGTCGTATCCTTGCGGGTCGTAACATAAGACACCGCACCGTTATAGGCTTGCGCCTCGGTTTGCATTACGAGATCGTTAAAGTTAATTGAGTGTGGGAAGTATTTGGCTATAGAAGCCGCATCGGAGTAATACTGTCCGGTAAGGCCTTTAGGCGTAAAAGTAGCTTCGTTAATAATGAGTTTATCGTCATTGGCAAAAGTGAGCCCCCAATAACTTATACCGGTGCCATTATTGGCGAACACTATGGGCGTTTGCCCTGCCTTCGCCTGTAGGTTATGGCGAGATAGGAATACGAGATCGCCTTCGGCTTGAGCGTAAAAAGCCCCTACGCCTTCGGATTGTTCAACATTTTTAAGAGCGCTTAGAGCTTGGCGAGCATTAGCCGGATCATTTTGTACCGTGTTATCGCCGGTATCGATTTCGCGTAGAGAAGCCGGCCAAGCGATTTCATCGAGAATTTGGTTAATGCGCTCGCCCGTAGTGTCTCCGGCAGCTGCTCCGGTTACGGTAGTTATATTCGCTAGGTTTAATAATCTAAATGCATCGGCCGCGATAATATCCACATATCCTGTAACGAAGTCTTTAGGATAAGAGTAATTATAGGCCTGTATGTACCCGCTGAAAAGGTAATAACTACCCCCATCATAGTTACCGGATACGCGGATTTTCCGCAGAGGAACCAATTTACCAAAATAAGGGCTCGCGGTGTTCTGTGGATTATAAAATCCCTGTGGATCATTAATACGAATTGTAGCTTGTCCGGCTTGAAATTGGTCTTGGAGAAGGTTATAACCGCCGCGAATACTTATGCTCATTACTTGATTCGATACATCCACATAATCCGAAGCTGACTCGGCCAAGGTGCCTACGCCAAGTACGCCGAATTTAGGATCTCCTAAAACGAACGGAAACCCAAAAGTAGCTCCGGTGGAGAAATCAATAGTAGTTACGACGGTTACGGGGTAGGTCATGGCGTAAGGGCATCTAATCTATTAACGGTTGATTTCGTGCCGTTTGCGCTCTGTTGCTGGATTCCGTTAAGTACCGCATTTACGAGGTCTTGCTCGGTTGATACGGATCCTTGCACATTGACATTAACGGTAAGGCCGGTGAGGGGGTTATAGCTTACGAGCTGCTCCGGTGCTACGGCTTGGCTCATGCTTGAGCCGGTTAGGTTGGTGTTATACCCCGCATAAGAGGACGCGAGCGCCTCATAGCGAGCCGAGGATAGGGCAAGGATAGCGCTTTGAGTTTGATTATTACCCGCCGCCGCCATGTCGGTGAATACCTTCTCGAAAGTATCTTGCACATTTTGGTTACTCGAAATCGTAGGGGAAATCGTCGAGATTCCGATACCGCCCGCAGCTCCGATAATTGGGTTAAAAGTCGAGGCCGGAGTCTTTGTCTCTGTCTTTGTAAGTAAATCTAAATCGGTTTGTAGCTTCTTAATTAGAGCTAAGGCGTTTGCCAAGTTCATTAAATCGATAAGCTCAAGATTTTCGGGCAGCTGATCCGTAAGGTCGTTAATCTTGATTAACTCGAGTTGAGTGTTACGCAGCTCATTTAAGCGCTGTATATCGATATTAACCTTTTTAGCAAGGATGGTAGCGCCTTCTACATCCTTATCCTGTATCGCTTGCTCAAGCGCTAAAATGTCTTTCTTGAGCTGCAAGCGTGCATACTCGCCAAGGGTAAGAGCCGGATTCTTCATCGCTGCGGCGATTTGGATAGCTTCGAGGTCGAAAATGCTCTCTGCCTTGCGCAGAGCTAGCGCCGCCTTATCTAAAGCCGCTTGATCTCTTTTAGCTTTATTCTGCGCATCTATGGCCGCTTTAGCTGCCTTCTCTTGCTGTAAGCGTAAAGCGTTTTGGGCTTTTAGATCTTTGTAATATTGCTCGAGCTTATGGGTGTTCTCCGCCCATATGCGGTTTTGATAATTCTGTAAATCCTGTTGGAAAGCCTTAGAAGCTCCGGTAAGAATATCCAAGCCTTCACCAAAACGCTTGAGCGCTTGGATGAGTAGGCCAAAAATAGGTGCCTTTTCAAGATCCGCCATAAGCTGACGAAGGCCGATGCCAAGGCCGGCGATTTCTTCCGATGCAATAATTCCGAAGCGTTGAATACCAGAGATAGCTCCATCAATTTCTCCACCCGCAGAGGTGAGGTTGGCAAAACCTGTAATTATGCCGGAGCCGATATTTTCTTTTAGATCCGAAAATGCTGCGCTTAATCGTTTGACTTTACCCGCGTAGGTGTCTGCCGCTGCCGCCGCTTGGCCTTTATAAATATCGGCTAGGCGTGTTTGTATCTCCGCAAAAGTTGAGGTTTGTAATTCTGCTTTAGATAGAGCTACGCCTAAACCGCCAAGAGATCGGGTGTTACCTTGGTAAG
The DNA here is from genome assembly GCA_051006675.1 of Fluviibacter sp. Classification (GTDB taxonomy): domain Bacteria; phylum Pseudomonadota; class Gammaproteobacteria; order Burkholderiales; family Rhodocyclaceae; genus Fluviibacter. Next base: position 3,630 of record JBPCSW010000074.1, on the reverse strand, counting down.
CCTTGGCAAGTGCATCGGTAGTCGCTTGGAGACTAGCCCCCGTACCCGCCGAAATGTCCATCGCGAGATTAAGAAGATCTTGCGTTTTACTAGCTGATAGCGTTACAGCTGCTAAGCGTGAATATGCAGGGCGTAGCTCATCATCGAGCACGCCGGTAGTGCGCTGGATATTTTGGATAAAGCTCTCTGCACCGATGGTATCGATAGCCATGCCAAGAGCGCCTAGTTGCGTAGCTAGTGACTTCGCAGCGCGTTCATCATCTAAAAATGCCTTAACCGATGCTTTTCCAAAATTCACTACGGCGCGAGCGCTAAGTGCAATACCTAGAGCCTTGCCTAGTTTCTTAGCTGAACCTTCAAGATCGAGAAAACTTTTTTGCGCTTTCTTAACGCCCTTATCTCGGTAGTCCGTGATTATGGGCGCTACTAACGGATCTAGCTCCGGCATTAGGCGGCTACCTTTCTAAAGGTTTCATTTACCGCCTCTATTACGGTGGCTTGAAATTGGGCTCGGTTATTGGCTACGGATCTAAAGATTAATCGGCCTTGGCTCTTAGGACTCGTACCGGTGCGGTAAATAGCCCCCGTAGCGGCGTTGATACTTTCGATAAAATGCTTACCGGCATTAGGGTTATTCGATTGACTATTCGGCGCACCGTTCGGATTTTTACGACCTGAGGTTTCGATAAGTGCTCCGGAAGCCGTCTTATTGATAAGCGAGAATAAAGACACCCACCCATTACGGTTAGGCTTTTTAGCTCCCAAGCTATACACGATGCCCTTGCGAGCTGCCGCAGGATCATAGATAGGAAAAGCGCGCTTACGCGAAGTACGCGACTTAGCATCGGGATTAGCGTTCATCCACCCGCTGCGTAGCCCCACTATTTCGTATTGGACATAGGCACGCGCCTCATCTTGCATTAATCGCAAGGTGGGGCGCATGCCTTTCTTTAATTGCTTAGATAGTTCGGGGTCAATTTTGCGCAACGCTTTTAAGGCTTCATCGAGGCCGTTTATTGTTGCTGGCATCCTTGGCTCTTTTCGCTCTATCTATTAAATATGTCCTTAGGGCTTTTAGCATATCGGGCGATAAGTCTAAAAGGTGTTGCGGCGCGATTCCGGTTTCGCATGCTAACGCTGCGATTTGGTAATGAACGGAGTCGCGCGTTAGCCATTTGGGGAGTCTGCATCGAGAAGCTCTACTTGCTTGAGCTCCTTAATAAACTCTTTACCAAAAGGCTTAACGGCGATTCCATCATTTTTAAGACATAGCCAAGCCAAATAATATACATCGCTTTGCTTTTCGCTTTCGCGGAAGGCTTTATAAAATCCGGTCTTGGCATATGCCTCGAAGTCGAACTCGATTACCGGCTCTACTAGGTGCTCTGTAGATTCGCCGGAAGCCCTTGTAATACGAAGTTTCAACATTTATTACTCCTTAGAAAGTTCCCGATGCGTTTGCAACGGTTTCGGTGTTAATTGTAAAGGTAATATCCTGTGTGGATAGATCACCTGTAGCGCCGTTAATATCGGTTGTTGAATTCACCAAGATAGAAAATTCATAAACCGGATTAGCTGCGCTTACAGCTTCTCCCTTAAACTGGATCATCTTAACCGGTACTGTAGTTCCCCAATTTGATTGAAGAGTCTGTAGTACGGAGTTTGTAGCTGTGTCGTTCAAAAATGATACGACCAAGCTGCTAGCCTCGAGGCCTTTCACAAAAGTGTGAGAGCCATCACCCATGGCGGTGGTCTCGAGAGCATCAAAAGTGCGTGTAAGGGTTGCGCTAGTTACATGGTCGGAGAGATCAACTGTATCGATCTTTAGTCCGACACCATTATTTAGAAATACGCCACTTGGTACGGCCATTATTTATTCCTCGTCTTTCTTTGTTTCGGTTGGTTTAACGGCCGCCGGCTTGCTTAGGCTTGCTTCCGCTTCTTCTCGGGTAATTTGGCCGACCTTAACCAGCCACGCCAAATTTTTAGGTAGATCGGTCATATTAGCTCCATGAGATCATCGTAGTAATTGTAAAATCCGCGGCGAGCATTTGACCCGCATCCGTTGGTAATACCATCGGTGCCGAGAAATCCCCTACGCGAAATCCGGTTACGGTAGCCGCTAGCTTATTAAACACGGCCACCATGAAATCCTCGATACCGCTAAGGTTTCCGAGGTTGTCGAACATTGGAACTATGCAAGTAATCTTGAACGAAATCTCTGCCGCTACGGTATTGTACTTTTGATTGGTAGGCATAATGTACGGATCGTTGGGTTGCAAAATCACACTATTAGCCGTCGGTGAAGCCGGCGGAAAGGCATACACCGACCACACCGACGGGTTTTCTAAGGCCGCGGCGATGGAAGTACGAAGGGCGGAGACGGACATCTAGCCCACCATGCCCCGCGGCGAAAGAAATGGGCTTATGAGGCCTCTTACACGCGACAAGATGCTCGAACCCATGCGATAAGGCGAGCTACCGAAAGATCCATCCGGTGAAATACCGCCGGCGTTACTCTGTTGCCTTGCTTGCCAAATATCAATAGCTACCATTAGAGCCGCTTCGTTTATGAGTGGCTCGCTAGCGTAATCCGGTTGTCCGGAATTTAATGCAGCTTTTCCATAAGGTACTACTAAATGATAATTATCGTCTGCGTGAGTTACTGAAAATTGAATAATCGAATAGCCGTACGGAAATTGGGTACGGTTAAAAGGCCACCAAGGATACCAAGGCATCGTAGCCGATCCGGTGCTCCAAGGATAAGTGCCGGTTACTGTATGAGTGCCGTTATATGGCTCTCCACATTTTGTAATTACTACACTTTGTCCGGTAACGAAAGTAGGCGATGCGCTCATTACTACCGTTGCCACATTTTGATAAATACCATGGCCTACGACGGGATACTCGTTAAACCATAACTGTTTTATAATTAAATCTTCTGCCGATTGGCATGCTTCTTCTAAAAGGGCGTTATCGTAGAGGCTTCCAATTCCGAGAGCGCTTCTAAGCTCTGCCGCTGTTACATATGTAGCCGCCATGATTTTCCCTTTCTTTAGGTGAGACCTCGGGGCAAGGGCTTCGATGCCCCGAGGCTCACTTCTATAGTGCCTTTAGTTACGCGATATTGAATTTACGAATACCGGCGGCTTGCTTCACGATCAAGCTACCGTAACCATAAATGGCTGTCTGTACTTCCATCGAGGACACGATATTTACGGACATGTAGCTGGTTGGAGACGCGTACCATGTCGCAGCTTCCGGAGCGATAATAAATGCAGAGTTATCGACAACTCCTGCCGCCATGAGACGATCCACATAGAGATCGAGTCCAAGGACATTACCCATAATCGAAGTTGGCTTAGCATCTCCGCCAGCGTTCCAAGGATTAACGGCATTGTAAATTGGGCGGCCTGTTGTATCTACTGCACCCATCAAGAGAGACCATACGCCACCGGAACCTACGAAGTTTTTAGCGAAGTATGAAGTACCTGTATATGCAAGTGGGGCTTCGGTTGAAACGAAGTCAATAATACCTGCGCTATCGGCTGTGTAGTTCTTTGTGCCAGCTGTTCCGCCCGCTACAAGTCCTGCAATAACCGCTGTATCGATTGACTTGAGATAAGCGCG
>JBPCSW010000073.1:0-4818 GCA_051006675.1 Fluviibacter sp. | reverse complement strand
GTCGGGGACAAGGCCGCCGCAAACGATCGCCGAGCCCGTCCTGCTGCAAAAAGCTCTGCTGCCTTCGACGATCCAAAAGGAACAAGACACCAGAGCCACCAAGGTACACAGCTCGCTACACACATGAATCCGACACCGACGAGGTCACCATCCGCCACGCAACCATCCGCAGATCACCACGAACGTCACTGGCCAAGGTCGAGGTCGACTTCCAACACGACGACCTCATTACGGCACTTGCCGAATCGGAAAAAAGACTGTCTAACCTGGAAAGTTCCTTCAAGAAAACAAAAGTGTAAACTATCAGTGATAAGTGGTGCTTACCTTATAATCAATGTTTTTCATAATTTTTTTTCATTTCATTTCATTTCACTTATATTTTTCAATTATTCTAATTTTTGTGTAGCTGGGTAGGGAATCCAATATTGAATTTTCATTTTTCATTTCACACTAACTCAACATTGTATAAAACATTCATTATTTGCACTAACACAAGTTTAATTTTTGATGTCACCATTTTTATTTTATTTTATCAATTGCACAGATGCTCATCTGATTAGGCACTCTCGACTAAAGAATTTTATTTTTCCTTCACAAACACTTTGCTCAAGCTTCAAATCGAAACTAAGTTTCTCTTTTCAAAGTAGGAGAAAGATATCGCGGAAAAACAAACTTTAGTTCAAACCAACAAAAGAACATTAGCGTAATGATCTTTTCTTGATAGCCATCACAGCCAAACACATTCCGCTTCCTGCACACGGACGAAAAACAAACTCCGCAAGTTGTTTCGTCACCAATATTCGAGAGAATTCGAATCTCTCGAATATTCGATTTTCTGGAACGTTCGATTGGGCTTTATAAGTCGAGGAGTCTAGAGATGAGGGATCTATCGATTGAGACTTGCCGTCGAGTAAATAAACACCACTATCACTAAATAAAAAGTTTTATTTTTATATTGGTTCGCCAACCAGGACGAACCTACGCCACCGAAGAAAGACTAAGACAGTAAGTGAGCACAAGTTCGCTCTTGAATTAGAAATAGTCGTTTCTAGATTCCACCAGGAGAACTTCTGCAGGATAGATCACCATGGACAGAGGACGAGGCCCAGCACCAGCAGCACCAGGAGACGGAGGAGCTGCTGCCATCAACAATGCTCTCATCCAGCACGACCGTGTCAGGAGAACAACCGACATCCCCCTGTTTCATGGGATGCCGAACAAGGACTCCATCTCGCCACAGCAGCTGATCGATCGCCTTGAACGAGCAGCCAGAGTGGCCCATTGGAACACGGACGAGCTCAAGTGCGACCAGTTCTTCTTGTCGCTGAGGGATGAGGCGTTGAAATGGTCCTACACCTTGGACAACATCATCGGGTTCAACAAGGAAAATTGGGGCCAGGTAAAAGGCAAATTCTTGGAGGCTTATGCCCCCAAGTTCTCAGCTAAAGCGCTCTGTATAAGTTTCCAGGATTTGAAGCAGCGAGCTCAGGAGGACGTCCAGACATTCTATAACCGAGTGTCTGAGACTTTCAGGAACGCGTACTCCACCAAACCGGACCACGTTACCACGTACGACGGCGACGTCCACGGACTTCCTCAGGCTACCTGCAACACCATCATGGGCCAAGGGCTCAAGAGGATGGAACTCCTGATGATGAACACCGTCTTCACGGGCGGTCTGCGAGAGGACATCAGAGCCAAGGTCCTAGAGGAAGGACCCACTCAAATTGAAGAGTCAGTCAAGCTCGCCAGAGAGATCGAGACAATCCTGGAGAAGAAACGGGATCGGAGCGTGTTTGTCACCAGCATTGGTGAAGAAGAATCTCCTGAGGTTCTGGAGATCGAGGAAGATGAATTGGAACATCTTAACGCTGTCAACATGATCAGGAAGCGACGAGGACTGCCTGCCATGAGGTTCAAGGTAAGAAGACCTCAAGGAGGTAAGAGCAGTGGGCAAAAATTCAGCGGGAACTGCTACAATTGTGGCAAGTTTGGGCACAGGGCCAACCACTGTCGAGCCCCCAAGAAGGCCATTGGAAAGGTCAATGAGATAAGGAGCCAAGGTGATGAAACTGCTGAGCATGAGCATTTAAACTTCTAAGGGGTGCCCTAACGGAAGGCGGGTGCCCAAGTCGTACCAAACAGACTAGCATGTTTCAGACCATCGCTGCCATTATGACCTATTCCATCTGCCACGTTAAAGAGATGATTAAACCTACACGACCCTATGTTGAAGTTTCCCTAGGACCACGAACGATCTCAGCCCTCTATGACTCAGGGGCTGACATCAGTTGCATCTCGGACCAGGAGTTCCGGAGGATACCAGTCGGATCCAGACCTTCTCGACAGGCTGTCAGCAAGCATGTCAATTACATCTCAGCCGGAGGCCAGCCACTCGATGTACGAGGCATCTTCAACATCAAACTAGAGGTCCTGGGTCGACAAGTGTAACATCCTTTCCGGGTCATAAGAGGCCTTCATGAAGCAGTCATCCTCGGCGCCGACTTCATCAATCAGCAGTACCTCGGGTATGACCCTTGTCAGCGATCGGTACTTTGGGTCGGTGGCGACCCTGACGTCTCGGAACTAAAGGTAAGCAGCATAACCACCATTCCTGAGTTTAGCTCTAAGCTGCAGCCGGTCCAGACCAGCATCCAAGGAGGAACAGCAATGGTTGCTGAGATCAGCTGCGCCGGACAACCTCACCTGGCAGGAGGACCAGGCCTGGCCAACCTAGACGGATCTGGCCGGTGTCTGGTCGAGATCTTCAATACCGGACCGGAACCGATTTCCCTACTACGAGGGCAGGTAATCGGTCAGGGTGAGAGGCTTCCTAGCCACAAGATCCGACCCGTCGAGCAACAGTGGGTGGACTCCATCATGACACGGGCTCAGGAGTCAGGAAGAGTTCAGGACCGTCAGAAGATCCTGAAAGAGAGCATGAATCTTGAAGTACCTGAGGAATATCAGCAAAGGTATGTGGATTTATTGCTCAAGCACCATGCCGCCTTTAGTCTGAACAAAAGTGACCTAGGGTTATGTGACCTAGTCCGACACAAGCTGGTGATGAAAACCCCCGAACCAGTGTTTGTCAAACAGTTTAAGATCCCGGAGGCTCATCAGCATTACCTCCATGAACAAGTTAAGGAATGGTTAAAGCTAGGAATCATTCAGCCTTCACGAAGCCGATACAATAATCCTTTGTTCTTAGTACAAAAGAAAGACGGGTCACATCGGGTGGTTCAAGACTTTAGGGCTCTCAACGCACACACCTATGTGGACAAATACTCCATGAAGGATGTTTCCGAGTGCATCTCAGAAATAGGAAGAGCGGGATCCAAAATCTTCACCACGATCGACTTGACCTCAGGATTTTGGCAAATGGCTTTGGATGCCAAGTCAAGAGAATACACCGCCTTCACCATACCAGGTTTAGGTCAGTTTGAATGGAAGGTACTTTCGATGGGCTTGGCTTCGGCCCCATCAGGGTATCAGAGGCTGCTCGAGCTGGTCATGAAGGGTCTGGATCAGGTACTTGTCTACATCGACGACATTATCATTCACTCCGCTACTCATGAGGAACACTTGGTCACCTTGGACCAGGTCCTAGGTCGTCTAGCCAGACACAACCTGAAGGCTAACCTAAAGAAATGTGCATTTGGGGCTCGGGAGACTAGCTATCTTGGATTTAGGCTAACTGAACATGGCATAATTCCAGGTGCGGACAAATTGAAGGCTGTCAAAGCTGCCAACCCTCCAGGTAACGTCAAACAAATCAGACAGTTCTTAGGGTTGTGCAACTTCTTCCGCGGGCACATTCAACACTTTGCCCAGCTCACTGGCCCTCTCGTGGCCCTGACCAGGAAGGACTCCACTTGGAAAAAGGGGCCTCTTCCTACAGAAGCATTACGAGCCTTCAGGCATCTCCAATCGCTCCTTTGCTCCGAACCAGTCCTGGCCTACCCTAGGAGAGACAGACTCTACTCGCTCATCACGGACGCGTCGTTCGGGGATGACAAGGTTGAGGGTGGATTAGGAGCCATCCTCACTCAGATTGACAACCAGGGTAAGCATTATGTAATTGCTTATGCAAGTCGCAAGCTGCAAAAACATGAAAAGAATTACACCCCTTTTCTGTTAGAAATGCAAGCAGCCATTTTTGGCATGGAGACCTTTGAGGTCAATCTAAAAGGTAGACATTTCTTGTTGTTCACGGACCACAGACCTCTAGAAAAGTTAGGGAAGGTTCACACAAAAACTCTAAACCGGCTTCAGCAGATGATGAATGTATTCGATTTTGAAATCCTATACAAGAAGGGCGACGAGATGCCAGCCGATTTTCTATCAAGAAATGCTGTTGATTCAATCGGAATGGATTTGGAAAAATTCAGCAAAGAACAGAATAAGGATGAGCTAATAAAATCGTTAAGGTTATTCCTACTAAATCGTTCGTTACCGGCAAACGATTCTTTAGCTCGATCAATACCGAAAATCGCTGATACATGTTTCGTTCAAAATGGAGTGGTCTGGAAACGGTTAGACAAAGAGCATCAGTTTCGGCCATGTTTGTACGTCCCTTATCATTTGAAAAAATCCCTTGTAGCAGACGCTCATGGACAGGAATTAACTGGACATTTCGGACTGCTAAAAACTAAGGAGGCTCTTTTGCAATCATACTATTGGCCGAACATGGATGCAGATATCTTAGAACATTTAAAAACGTGTCAAAAATGTCAAAAGACTAGGCCGAACAGAAATTTGCCGCAGCTACTAACTCCCTTACCCCTACCAACCGAGCCGAACCAAAGGGTTCACGCC
>JBPCSW010000072.1:0-3735 GCA_051006675.1 Fluviibacter sp. | reverse complement strand
GTTGCTAAGAAGGCTGTTGCTAAGAAGCCAGTAGCTAAGAAAGCTGTTGCTAAGAAGAAGTAAGTTTCTTTTTCTAGGCAACACGCAGTAAAAAACCCCACGTGAAAACGTGGGGTTTTTCTTTGGGTCTTGGATTAACGATGGTTGCGATGCTTACTTCTTATTTTGTGGCGGTAGGTCGGTGCAGGCACCTTCAGCAACCTCTGCTGCCAGACCGACTGATTCGCAGAGTGTTGGGTGCGGGTGAATGGTGTGCCCCATGTCCGCAGCATCACAACCCATTTCAATTGCAAGGCAGACCTCACCGATGAGATCACCGGCATTGGTGCCAACAATGCCACCGCCAATAATGCGATGGGAATCCGCATCAAACAGAAGTTTGGTAAACCCTTCGTCTCGTCCGTTAGCAATGGCGCGGCCTGATGCTGCCCAAGGGAACATGGCCTTGGTAAACTTGCGACCATTGGCTTTGCATTGCTCTTCAGTCAGACCGGCCCAGGCAACTTCAGGGTCGGTATAGGCAACAGAAGGAATCTGTAGCGGATCGAAGACACGTTTATGGCCAGCGGCGACTTCTGCGGCGACGTGGCCTTCATGGACCGCTTTGTGTGCCAGCATAGGCTGACCAACCAGATCACCAATCGCAAAGATGTTAGGCACATTGGTACGCATCTGGTTGTCGACTTTGATGAAACCACGATCATCAACTATGACGCCGGCTTTGTCGGCTCCGACTTTGTTGCCGTTCGGGGTGCGACCAACAGCAACCAGGACGCGATCATAGACACCGGCCGCAGGCGTTTCGGTGCCGTTGGCGCCTTCAAACTGAACGGTAATTCCGGTAGGCTCTGCTTTGGCTGCAATACATTTGGTGTTGAGCATGACACGGTTAAATCGAGAGAGATTCATCTTCTCCCAGACTTTGACTAGGTCGCGATCAGCACCGGGCATCAGACCCGGTCCGAGTTCTACCACGTCGATTTGCGTGCCTAGAGTTGCGTACACCGTTGCCATTTCCAGGCCGATGATGCCGCCACCGACGACCAGCATACGTTTGGGCACATCTTTCAGCTCTAGCGCGCCAGTTGAGTCCACGATGCGTGGGTCGACTGGCATGAAGGGGAGTTTGATAGATTGCGAGCCCGCAGCAATAATGGCCTGTTTGAAGCGAACGACTTTTTTATCGCCCGTTGTTTTTTGGCCGTCACCGCTCGTGGTTTCTACACTCATATGATGTGCATCAATGAATGTGCCGAGGCCTCGGACCTGCGCAACTTTGCGCCCCTTGGCCATGCCGGCAAGCCCACCGGTGAGTTTGGTGACGACCTTGGTCTTATGTTCACGTAGCTTCTCTACGGACACCTTGGCCGATGTCATTTCGACAATGCCGAGTTCATGCAGGTGGGTGACTTCTTCCATCACTCCGGCGATATGTAGCAGCGCTTTGGAGGGAATACAGCCGACATTGAGGCAAACACCACCGAGGGTGCCATAGCGCTCAACGATGACTGTATTCAGACCCAGATCGGCGGCACGGAAGGCTGCCGAGTAACCGCCAGGACCGCCGCCCAGAACTAGGACATCGCAATCGACATCCACAGTCCCTGTGTAACTCGTGGCAGGGGTCGGAGTAGGGGTAGGAGGTGCGCTCGGTGCTGCTGGTGTCAGAGTGGGTGCTGCAGCAGGAGTAGGGGCAGGTGCAGTGGCTTGAGGCGCTGATGCGGCAGAAGAATTACTGGCTTCAATGCGGGCGACGATAGCGCCTTCGCCAATCTTATCGCCAAGCTTTACCAGCACTTCTTTTACGGTACCGGCTGCCGAAGCGGGGACATCCATCGTGGCTTTGTCAGACTCAAGGGTCACCAGCGCATCATCAATCTTGATGACATCACCGGGTTTGATAAAGACTTCGATGACGGGTACTTCGGCAAAGTCGCCGATGTCAGGGACCTTGAGTTCAATAATTTGGCTCATGAATGCTCTCCTTACAGCGCGACACGGCGGAAGTCTGCCAGCATTTGAGCCAGATAGACGTTAAAGCGAGTGGCTAGTGCGCCGTCAATGACGCGATGGTCGGCAGTTAGAGAGAGCGGTAGAGTGAGCCTCGGCACAAATTGCTTGCCATCCCATACGGGTTTCATCGCACTCTTGTTGACGCCTAGGATAGCGACTTCGGGCGCGTTAACGATCGGCGCGAAGTAGGTGCCGCCAATGCCGCCGAGCGAAGAGATCGTAAAGCAGGATCCCTGCATATCGGCAGGTTTGAGTTTCCCATCGCGTGCTTGCTTGGCGAGGTCGCCTGATTCCTGCGCAATTTCGAAGACCGATTTCTTGTCGGCATTCTTAATCACCGGTACGACTAGGCCGTTTGGCGTGTCCGCAGCAAAGCCGATGTTGAAGTATTGCTTCAGTATCAGGTTGTCGCCGTCCAGAGACGCGTTGAATTCCGGGTGACGTTGCATGGCTTTCACACAGGCCTTGACCAGGAAAGCGAGCATCGTCAGCTTGGCGCCACCGCCTTTTTCATTTTCTTTGTTCAGTTGAACGCGGAAAGCTTCGAGATCGGTAATGTCCGCATCTTCATGATAGGTCACCGCAGGAATCATGGCCCAGTTGCGGGACAGATTCTGACCGGAGATCTTTTTGATACGCGAGAGTGGTTGAACTTCGATCGGTCCAAATTTGGCGAAATCGACTTTCGGCCAGGGCAGCAGATCGAGTCCGCCGCCACCGCCAGTGCTGGCGGGAGTTTTACCCGGAACGATGCCGGTGCTCATGGCTCCCTTGACGAAACCAGTAATGTCTTCACGGACAATGCGGTTCTTCGGACCAGAGGCCTTCACTTGGGTTAGATCTACGCCAAGCTCGCGTGCATAAGCGCGAATCCCTGGGCTAGCATGCACCGAACCCCCTAACGGCAAGCTCGGCAGTGAGGAAGGGGCTGCGCTGGCGACCGCAGTTACGGCTACGGCAGGCGCGGCAGGAGCAGCAGGCGGTGTAGCCGCAGGGGCTGCTGGTGCTGGCGCGTTACTGGTTGCGGCAGCAGCGCCCGAGCTTTCCAGGCGAACGATCACCTTGCCTTCGCCGACCTTGTCGCCAAGTTTGACCAGAACTTCTTTGACGACACCTGCGGCAGAAGACGGTACATCCATCGTGGCCTTATCGGACTCGAGGGTGACGAGTGCATCATCGACCTTAACGGTATCACCGGGTTTGACGAAAATCTCAATTACGGGAACTTCGGCGAAGTCGCCGATGTCCGGCACTTTGACGTCAATCACGCCGCCACCCGAAGCCGCTGGTGCGGCAACTGGAGCTGGCGTGGCAGCCGGTGCCGGTGCGCTTGCTGTGGCCACTGGTGCGGCAGCCGTATTGTCTGCGGCTTCAACACGCACAACGACAGCGCCCTCACCAATACGATCGCCTAGTTTGACGAGTACTTCCTTGACGGTGCCGGCCGCTGAAGCGGGTACGTCCATGGTGGCTTTGTCAGATTCCAGTGTCACGAGTGCGTCATCAATTTTGATGGTGTCACCAGGTTTAACAAACACTTCAATCACGGGGACATCGGTAAAGTCGCCAATGTCCGGGACCTTGATATCAATCAGTTGGCTCATGGTGGTTTCTCGCTTAAACCGACATCGGGTTTGGTTTGTTTGGATCTAACTGATACTTGGTGATGGCTGCAGCCACTTTGTCTCGGCCAATCGTACCTTCATCGGCCAGTGCTTTGAG
>JBPCSW010000071.1:0-3939 GCA_051006675.1 Fluviibacter sp. | reverse complement strand
CACAAACCCCGTTTGGCTATTCGGCACAGACGACTACATCCAGGTTCCCGACAATGACAACATCGATTTCGCCCTAACGGACTCATTTACACTCATGGCTGTAAATCGTCAATGGTCACCATTTACAGGCGGCGGAACGGTCATGGCAAAAACAGACGGATCGTCCGCTGGTTACATGCTGCAAAACGGAAGCGGCACACCCGCACAGTTCTCCATCAAAGTCTTAGACGGAACCAATGTCTCGACCTCACCAGTGGCTACAAAACCAAGCGGCACCCTGAATACATTTTTTGGCCTTCGAGACGTAGCCACAGACACCGTCCAGCAATACCAAAACGGCGTAGCAGGTAGCACAGCCACCGATACCACAACCGGCACCAGCGCAAACGCAGGTAACCTGTACATCGGCCGCCTACAACCAGCAAACGCCAACTATGTGGACATGGAAGGCATCGCCTTTGCCATTTTCCGACGCACCCTGACTGCCGCCGAAATCACCCTCATCACTAACTACTACACGGGACGTGCCGTCTAATGGGAACTTTACGCAGCTTGACCGATTTCACAGGTACCATCTACTACGGGGTACTACTGGGCACTCCAGTAGAAAAAGATGGGGATCCAAATACTTTCGAATGGGACGATTCAGCCTTCCCGAATGGGCTGATTAACCCTGACGGAAGTGTCACCATCGACCAAGAGGACATCTAATGCGCAAAATCCGAGCCTTCATCCGTAAACATCCAGCCCGTGTCGCCGCGTTCGTGGCGTCAGCCGTCGCCCTAGCCGTCAACGCCGCAGCACCCAATCTACCCGTAGACCAGGCCGTCGTCTTCGTCCTCGCAGCCTTGGGCCTCGGCGAATACGCCCAACGAGTTGAAAACACCAAAACCCAGGAAGCCCAAGAGAATGAATGATGGAGTAATTTTGGCAATGATTGTGCAAGCAGCACTATCACTCGGGGCGATGCTTTACTCCCAACGCGCCGCACGAAACAGCCAGGACATGCAAGAACTCCTACGCGACGTGGTCGAACTAAAAACCATTGTCAAAATGCATATGGACAACCATCCCTGAAACTGTCAAATATAACGATTCAACCAAGAAACCACCGTTACGGCATGTCGTGACGGTGGTTTCCTTTATTGTGGTCACACAACAAGGGAGGAAACACATGGACCACTACCAAACAGCCGCCGCCATCATCACCGGCACGGGCCTTGCCTTCAGCCTAGGAATATGGGCAGGAGCCAAAATTGCAGACGCAGAATGGAAAGAAATCATTGACACCATGCGCCGCAACCCCAACCTCACCAAACAAGAACTTATTTTTCGATTGGATCAACGCAAATGACAGACCTCGAACTAGCCTCACAGGTGGAATATGCCAAACTCCTCGCAGCATCCGACCTACTCCCAGACGCCTACAAAGGTAAACCAGCCAACATTCTCCTGGCTATCGAATACGGTAAAACGCTGGGCATCACACCTATGGCGGCCATCCAAGGCATCAACGTCATCAAAGGCAAACCAACTGCATCAGCTAGCCTCATCGGTTCGCTTGTCCGTCTGGCTGGACATCGCCTCCGCGTCACCTCAGACAACACAAAAGCCGTCTGCGAAATCATCCGCTCCGACGACCCAGACTACATTTTCATGTCAGTGTGGGACATGGAACGGGCCAAATCAGCGGGTTTAACGGCTAACCCATCATGGCAAAAATATCCTGAAGCCATGATGAAAGCCCGCGCCATTACCGAATGTGCCCGCGACGCATGCCCCGAAGTCCTCTCAGGTGTCCAATACACCGCAGAAGAATTAGGTGCACCCGAACCCCAGTACGCCTCAAACCCTCATCGGATTACTAAAACAGACCCGTGGGAAACCGCCCAGCCAGTCGCAGCTGCACAGGCTGAACCCGAAGAAGGGGAAATCGTCGATGCCGATGTATGACTTCAGGTGCACCACCTGTACCCACGAATGGACAGAACACCGCCTCATTGCAAACCGGGACACCGAAACCTTTTGCCCGACCTGCACTAACCCCTACATCATCAGAATCTACAAAGGCCAACGTGTCGCCATCATCTACAAAACTGATGGTTTCTACACAACAGATAAAGGAAAATAACATGACCGTATGCGCTACCGCGTCATCACTCGCCTGGATAGCCCTCACCGTTGCCGGCTCCGCCATTGTGAACATCGCGGTCCTGGCCTACATCTGGCAGCCCACCCGCGACGCCAAGAAGGAGCCAGCCGAATGAGCCGAACCTGGGATGACCCTGACCGGCTGCGCGCCTTCACTACCGGAGCGCTGGAACTAGAAGGCGCCGCTATCGCCCGGCTAGAAGCAGCCATTCAGCGGGTGCGCGACATGCACCGAAGAGAACCACTGATGGACTTTGGCTGGTGCAATAGATGCGACCAACGCTGGCCGTGCGACACCATCCGCGCCTTGGACGGTGAGACAGAATGAGTCACTGCTTCCACAAAAACACCCGCGAGAGTTGGGGCTTGCTGCCCACCTGCTACGAGGACTGCTGGGGCGAGCACAATGTCGAACTTCGTTATTGTCTCGACTGCGACAAAGACTTGTATCTGGCAGGCAACTGGCCTAATGAACGCTGGCTGACTGAGCAGGGCTGGTGGAAGGCCGAACGCGGCGTTTATCTAAACAGCAAAAGCCGTCTTATTGATTGCCGCGCATTGGACGGTGAGCAAGCATGAGCGCCGATTACGACTACCACGCCGAACGGGATATATACGACCGCAACCACTACCCACGCCACGCCCACTACATCGGCTGCCACTTTTGCGCCCAATTCGATCGAAGAGCCAAAGAAGCAGCTTTAGCAGCGGCTCTCAACAATGGTGACCAGTCTTGGCAGCGCCGCGCCATGCTCTGGGTAGAAGCCAAAAGCCCCGGCTACCAGTTCACAGCTGATGACCTTGTAGGAGATTTGGGCTTGCCTGAATGGATTTCCACAAACTCCATTGGAGCCTTATTTAGCAAAATGGCACGAGGCAAAATGATTGTTCCAGTGGGCTATACCAACGCCCGACGGCTCAGCAGTCACGGCCGTGTCTTACGCATTTGGCAAAAAACCTGAGTGATTTACATCACATCAAAATTGGTACAAACCTACACACCACAATTACACACAGTAACCAAACACCACCACCACAATTACAGAGAGTCACAATTAGACAAATGAAACCTAAAATGAGTATTGACACATCGACTAGACTCGTGACGAATCGGGTCGGTGGAGCCGTGACACGTAGCTCAGACCGGGCACCCGAGAGAAGCGCGTCGGGCAGACGTCTGTGGAGACTTATCCACAGGTTGCGGCATCCATCAAAAGAACTCAAAACAACCATATGGGTACTCATCACACTCGCCCTCTCAATGGCCTTCTGGCCAACCCTCATCTGGTATTGGATCAACATAAATGGCTAACAACAACATCGAACCAGGCAAAGCCGTATCAAACTCAGCAACACCAAAACAATTGACATACATCTACAACGCCTACCTCAAAGCAGGACTCACAGACACAACACGACTCACCGAAATAGCAAACAGTTTCATGCATCCAGAAATGGCAGTCAAACACTGGATGGACATCGACCAAGTAATCGCATCACATTGGATTGACGCCATCAAACGAACCGAAACCATTCGAGAACGTAAACGCCAAGCACGAGAATACGACCCGGATAGGTACGAATGACATGGCTATGAACAATAGTTCTGCATGGAAAAAAATTAGAGCAGCAGTCTTAGCCAGAGACAATCACATTTGTGCCTACTGCCTATCAGACCAAGCCAACACAGTTGACCACGTCGTACCACGCTCAAAAGGCGGCACCGATGACCTCGATAACCTCGTAGCAGCATGCATGTCATGTAACTCATCGAAGCAAGCGCGCAGT
>JBPCSW010000070.1:0-4608 GCA_051006675.1 Fluviibacter sp. | reverse complement strand
GAATTACACAGCATTTCTAGGAATGGTTTTATCGTGCAACCGCACCATTTTCGGGCACACGCAATACCAGAAGGGCATTTGCCGTCGTTTGCTCGGACAATGCTGCCAATGAGATTTTTCTCAGTGCGGCCAGAGATTCCGCAATCGCCGGTAGCTGGCTAGATTCATTGCGCTGCCCTCGGCGCCATGCAGGCGCCATATCTGGTGCATCGGTTTCTAGCACCAAGGCACTTATCGGCAAACGTTCTGCCAAAGATCTGATTCGCGTTGATCCCTCATAAGTACAGCTACCACCGAAGCCCAGCAAAAAGCCCATGCCAATTAACTGATGCGCCTGGACTTCACTACCATTAAAGGCATGCGCTATGCCTCCAGGAATTTTTTGCCCTTTTGTTTGAACGCGCTTCAGGGATTGAATGACTGCCTCTACCGCGTGCCTCACATGAAGCACTACAGGTAACTGATGCGTTATAGCCAGCATCAACTGATCTTCAAAAATTTGACGTTGCTTTTCGAAATCCGGGGCACCCACGTAAGCGTCTAGTCCAATCTCACCAATTGCCACCGGGCGCTGTCTAAGTAATTCGGCCTCTAATGTTTGGATGTCATCGGCTCTGCACTGAGCAACATAAAGAGGATGTATCCCGTAAGCCGGAAGAATCTGCGGCCAATGCGCGCGGCTCTCCGATAGCGCCGCAAGCTGCCGTACATTTTTAATACCATCCACACTGACCGAGGGATTCAGGCAATAACGAACGCCTGCAGCATAAGCCCGATCAAGCGCAGCTTCGCGATCTAAATCAAACTCTGATGCATCCCAGTGCACATGCGTATCAAACCAAGTAATCGCCATATCTGGCAAAGCTGCGCCCTCAGTATCGATACTGGAACGGGAAATCAGTTTCTGTACGATGTCCAGACATCATGTCGGCCAATGCCTTCCCGGATCCGCAGGCCATCGTCCAACCAAGGGTGCCATGCCCTGTATTCAAATAGAGATTCGATGGTTTTGCACGCCCAATAAAAGGCACATTAGAAGGCGTTGCCGGGCGCAAACCTGTCCAGTACTCTGGCTCTCCCAGCGTGCGCAAATGAGGGAAAATCTCACGGGTCCGTTCTGCGATCGCGGCGCAGCGCACCGGATTCAAACCCATCCCGTAACCATTCATTTCCGCTGTTCCGGCCACACGCAGTCGATTGCCAAGACGCGAGAAGACGATCTTACGGCCATCGTCGGTCAAGCTGACCGTTGGCGCAAAGCTCTCACCCTCTTCAAGCGCAAACGTCGCCGAATACCCTTTAGCAGGGTAAATCGGCAAGCTCAGACCCAAGGGCGATAACAGTGCGTTACTGAAACTGCCGCAGGCAATCACATAAGCATCTGCTTGCAGTTTTTCACTGTTATACAGCTCCACAGATTCAATCTTGGCGCCACTACCCCGCAGTCGCACCACAGGCGTGCCTGTTAAAAACTGGACGCCCTTTGCTTTAGCAAGCTCGGCAAGATTGCGTGTGAATTTATGTGCATCGCCGGACTCGTCAGAAGGCGTGTAATGCCCACCGACTATCATCGCGCGCGCATCCTGCAGCGCAGGCTCGATATTCACACACTCTGCAGCCGATACCGGACGCCGATCTAATCCATAATCACGCATTAGATCGGCAGCCATAGCCGCTGCTTTATATTCATTTTCGTCAGTGTAGAAATGCAAAATACCGCGCGACAACTGATCGTACTCGATGCCGGTGTCGGAACGGAGTTGCTGCAAGCAATCTCGACTGTAACTTGCCAGACTAACAATTGCGCGAATATTGGCACGCGTTCGCGATGCCGTGCACTCACGCAGAAACTGCAATCCCCAGCGAAACAATTCCGGATCAAGCCGCCAACGAAACAGTAGAGGCGCATCCTCCTTGCCCATCCAGCGGAGTATCTTTCCAATAGCCTGTGGGTTTGCCCAAGGCTCTGCGTGTGACACAGAGATCTGTCCACCATTAGCAAAGCTGGTTTCCTGCCCGGCACCCGGCTGTCGATCAACCACGGTTACTTCGTGCCCAGCCTCTGCGAGATACCATGCCGACGCTGTGCCAACAACGCCGGCACCAATCACGATGACTTTCATACAGCGCGCTCTTCGCTATCCCGAATCCGTGAAATTCTCGAGACTTCCGGAATATGTCGTACCCCGCGCATCACATGTGCCAGATGCTTACGATCCCGAACCTGCAACGTAAAGAACAGCGTGGTATACATACCGCCCGCATCATCCATGCTGATATGCAAGATATTCGAATCTGCTTCGGCGATGGCGCTAGAGATCTTGGCCAGCACACCGCGCTGATTGCGGATCTCAACCCGAATACGCACATCAAACTGGCTATTAATCTCCGGCGCCCACTCAACATCCACCCATTTCTGCGCATCCTGACCAAGATGTCGACGAATCCGCAAACAATCGTGGGTGTGAACGACCAAACCCCGAGTTGCATCCAGAGAACCAACAATCGGGTCTCCGGGAATCGGCTGACAACAAGTCGACAAGTGAACCGCAACGCCTTCCGATCCGTTGATCAGAACTGGTGCGCTATTAGTTGTTGGCAGCGCCTGCTTCGGATCTAGGCCAAGCAGCGCCACGGCCACATCAGCAGCCGGTCGCTGCCCTGTGCCAATTTCGCTCAGCACATTGCCCTCAGCTTCTGAGTCTGAGCGCTCAAGCACACGCCCCCAGCCCGCAACCGGCACGTCCTGCAGACGTTGTCCGTACCGAGCAAGCTCACTCGATAGCATGCGCTTGCCTAGAGCCGCCGATGATTCGTGATGCGCTGATCGTAAGAAATGGCGGATCTTGCTGCGCGTACGTCCGGACTTTACAAACTTCAACCATGCTGGATTCGGGTTAGGGATTACGGCCGTTACAATTTCGATCTGATCCCCGTTTTGTAATTCGGTGCGTAATGGTGCAAATTCGCGATTGATACGTGCTGCAACACAGCGGTTACCAATGTCAGTATGCACGGCATAGGCAAAATCAACCGCCGTTGCGCCGCGCGGCAATGTGAGGATCTTGCCGTTCGGCGTAAACACGAACACTTCATCCGGAAACAGATCGACTTTGGCGTGCTCGTAGAACTCTGCCGAGTCACCACTCATTGATTGCATCTCAACCAATGATTCCAACCATTTGGTGGTCTTGTCGTGCAGATCGTCGGAGAACTTGCCCGACTCTTTATAAAGCCAATGCGATGCAACACCTTCCTGAGCAAGCCGGTGCATATCCCGCGTGCGAATCTGTATTTCGATAGGCGTGCCGTACGGCCCAATCAGCGTGGTGTGCAGCGATTGGTAGCCATTCACTTTTGGAATGGCCAGGTAATCCTTAAATTTACCGGGCAGCGGTTTATAGAGTGCGTGCAGCGCCCCCAGTGCGGTGTAGCAACTCGAATCATCATTAACAACTACACGAAAACCATAAAGATCGAGCACCTGGGAAAACGACAGGTGTTTTTCAATCATCTTTCGGTAAATCGAGTACAACGTCTTCTGCCGACCAAAGACTTCGGCTTTCACACCAGACTGTGCCAATTTATCAGACAAACTCGTCAGAATCCGCTGCACCATTTCTTTACGGTTACCCCGTACGGATTTGACGGCACGTGCCAATACTTCATAACGGTGCGGATAGATATTCTGAAATGCCAGATCCTGTAATTCGCGGAACAGCGTATTCAACCCCAGCCGGTTGGCAATGGGCGCGTAAATCTCCAGGGTTTCTCGGGCAATACGCCGCCGTTTATCGGCACGCATCGAACCCAGGGTCTGCATATTGTGCAAACGGTCGGTCAGCTTGATCAGAATGACGCGGATATCCCGCGCCATGGCGAGCAGCATTTTTCGAAAGTTTTCTGCCTGCGCTTCGTGCTGGCTGGCAAACTCCAGGCGATCCAGCTTGGACAACCCTTCCACCAACTCCGCAACAGGTTTACCGAAGCGCTGCGCCAGTTCCGCTTTAGTGACACCGGTATCTTCAATCGTGTCATGGAGCAATGCCGCCATAATGGCAACGGCATCCATTTTCCAATCAGCAAGTGCGCCAGCAACGGCTAGCGGGTGGGTGATGTAGGCTTCACCAGAGATGCGGGCCTGTCCACGATGGCACTGTTCGCTGAAGACAAACGCTTCCTCAACGCGTGCCAGATCGGCAGCGGAGAGATAATCCAGACTATCAATAAATACCCGGTATGCCGGGTCATCCGGCCCTAGGGCCGGCGGTAAATCAGGCGAAATCTCGGGGCTAACCGGGGCACGGGCTTCCGTATTCATCGTATGCCCCTCGATTCCTGCCTACGCCATCACTCAGGCCTGCGGACGGGTCAGAATTTCAGTGCCTACAAAGCCTTCACCGATTTCACGCAGCGCAATGACCGTTGGCTTATCCAGATCTGCTTCAACGTGCGGCGTTGCACCATTGGCCAGTTGGCGCGCACGATAAGTCGCGGCCAACGTCATTTGAAAGCGATTAGGGATGCGATTCAGGCAATCTTCAACAGTGATACGTGCCATGGTGTTTTCCGTTCAATTTAGCAAGAGAGGTATGAAGCAATCAGCGC
>JBPCSW010000069.1:0-3589 GCA_051006675.1 Fluviibacter sp. | reverse complement strand
TTACTAATCGCAATGTATCGTCAACTGGTAAGAATGACTTACCTTCATCGTCTAAATCGTATTCTATTTCAACCATAATTAAGCTCCCTTCTGATATTTCTTAAATGATGACCGTGTTCTACTATCTAATAAGCCCCACATAAATGTCTTTTGGTCATTGTCTAGTGAGTCCCAAGTTACTTTAGCCTCTTGTGGATTGCCTTCAGCTACAAATGTTGTAAAGCCTTCTGCCAAGCTGTGCAGTATATCTTTTTCCTCATCGCTAAACTCTGGTGGTTTTAGTTCAAGTTAAGGCTTTTTTGCTGGTGTTACTGTGTAAGTTCCTGTAACAGCATCTAAAACATCATGCTCCACAATTTCCATCGCTGAAACCCACAAGTATCTACGCTGGTATGTTTCCACAGCACCCACATTCTGCACCTCGTGGCAGCCTTTTAACGCTGCGCTACCCATAGGGCTAGTGATGATTATCTGTGAGTTATCATCTATATCCGTTATAGTTAGTGTTGCTAGGTCGGCTGTGAAGCTAACTGTGCCACACAAACCTAAGTTCCAAAAGATTGTGTTGATTGAAGGTAAAAAATCACCAAGTTCAAAGTATTTATAACCAGCAAACTTGTTATGACCAGACTTTTTAAGGTCTGTGTTTTGCAGCTGGATTCTAGCATCCATAAGTTTTTTGTATACATTACTCATCTATTGCCTCCATATTCGCCACCAAGATAAGGTTAAGCTCGTTATACAAGCCTAATGCACGAATCAATGGCAATACATCTACACCTAAATACAAGGCTGATTTAGACTCTGCCCTAGGTTCTGTTAAAGCTTCCAAGTCACCAAAGTAAGCGTAGGTTGGTTGCTCGTAATCGTATTCAACTTCTAATGTAACGCCAGCTTCTAAGTTTAAGTGTGTAATCATTTCCATGCCTCCAATATGACCCAAGAATGGCCTTTTTTAACAGCCTTTAGTTTGCCGTTCATACAAAGGTATCTGACCCATCTGCCAGACTTCCCCATTTGTGCTGCTATTTCTTCTACGGTGTAAATTGACACTACTATCTCCTATTCCAAAGTTGGTATTATACTCTTGCATTTGTAACTCGTCCATTATTTCCGCTTGATATCTCTGTTGTTCACACATCATCAACCTCCAATTTAATTTTGCCTACATATCTTCCTAAGTATGGTGAGTCTGCGCTATCTTTTTCCATTGAAAAGTTGTATTGATAACCTTGCCCTTTATACACATACAAATACTGCGGCTCTTTAGGCTGTGGTTTAATGCGGTATTCTCTGACTTCATACCATTTTGGTTCTTCTGCTCTATGCCATAATTCAGCATATTTGTCTTTAAACTCAATCTCCGCACCATCAGCCCACGCTTTAATCTCTTTGTGCCATTTGTGTTTCATATATAAAATCCTCATCGTTAAAACCGTCTGCAAAACTTTCAAACAAATCGCCATAATTGTCTAGGATGTAATCCTCGTTATGGTAGCCCTGTTCTAAGCACCAGTTCCAAAATTCAGCTTCGTATTTTTCTTCCGTAGCTTCCCAATCTATGTTTTTAGGAAAAGTCATTTAAGCCACCAATAGCAAGTATAGAAAAATTGAGAGTAAGACAACACCGACAAAGCAAATACCCTCAATGTATGGTGTTAGGTCTGTTTTAGGTTTGTAGTTTTTGTAATCAGTCATTTTTAGCCTCGCTTTCAATACCAGTTATACATACACGAGCAAATGATTTAGCAAACACAATAAAATCTTGCTCACTTTGCTCACGGTTTATTTTTTTACTTGCATTAACAGAATTGTCGTATGCAATAATCATTGCTTTTAATGTTTCTGCTATCTTTGTTTCGTCAGCGTAATCTAATACTATTGCAAATACATCGTTAGCTGGCAGCTGTAATGTTTCAGTAACACGGTCATACACACGCTCATCGTGGTTGTCGTAATGATTGTCACGGTCTTGCCAATCTGGGTCGTTGGTGCAACCTGGATACCAGTCTGTGTTGTAGTCCATTTTTATCTCCTATTGCGTTGTTGATGTGTCCATTATATTCCAGTCTTGGAAGCTGTCAAGCATTATTTAATACTATTTACTTATAAACAACTTGTTAATCATAAGTAAAGCTAATTGGACTTTTAGGGTGATTTGTGCTAGACTGTTATTAATTCGCTTGGAGGCGAAATAGAGTAAGCCTTGAATAGACTCCTGCACCGACTCGGTGTCCTCCAACTGCCGTAAAACGCAGAGGGGTCTACTCAGGGCTTTTTGTTTTTAAGGAGTCTCATTATGGCAGAACGCAGAATGTTTGCAAAGACAATCATTGACAGCGATGCTTTTCTAGATATGCCCCTCTCTACCCAGGCTTTATACTTTCACCTCTCCATGAGGGCTGATGACGATGGGTTCATCAACAATGCTAAAAAAATCCAAAGAATGTTAGGTTGCACAGACGATGACATGAAAATATTGTTATCTAAAAACTTTGTCATACCATTTGAAACTGGTGTATGTGTAATCAAGCATTGGAAAATACACAATCTTATTCAAAAAGATCGTTATAAACCAACCATTTACAACGAACATAAAAATCAAATAACATTGAAGGATAATAATGTATACACTTTGGATACAATATGTATACAAGATGTATCCAGTTTGGAAACACAGGTTAGTATAGGTAAGGATAGTTTAGTTAAGACTAGTAAATCTCTTGACCAGCAAGAGAGTGAAATGTATTTTGAAGATTTTTGGTATAAATATCCCAAGAAGGTCGGCAAGCAAGAGGCAATCAAAGCGTGGAAAAAAACAAAGCCTGATATATTAAAAGTGATTGATGCGCTTAATTGGCAGATACCAAGCAAGCAATGGCAACAAGAGGATGGCAAGTACATCCCTAATCCTGCTACTTACTTAAATCAAGGTCGTTGGGAAGACGAGAATCCTGATGATTCATATAACGATATATTTGCAGGTGCTATATGATCAACAATCTGTTAGGACGTTTAAACAAGGTTAAATCTACTGGTCGCAACTCTTACCTAGCGTGCTGTCCAGCTCACGACGATAGAAGCCCTAGCTTATCCATTAAAGAAGAAGCTGACGGCCACATACTATTGCATTGCTTTGCAGGGTGCAGTGCTTTGGATGTTGTCGGGGCGATAGGTGTTGATATTGGCGATTTGTTTCCTGATGAGGTTGTTCACCACAAGGCGCCAGTTCGTAAGAAGTTTTACGCTACAGACATATTGCAAGCCATTAAGTTTGAGTCGCAAATTGTTCTCCTGGCTGCGTTTGAGCTAAAGAAAAATAAACCGCTTGACGAAACTGACTTACAGCGTTTACAGTTAGCTTACGAACGAATTAGAGAGGCGGTAGATTATGAGTAACCTAGAGAGAGGCGCAACGGCATTAGACGAAGCTAGACGCAAACGTGCTGGCATGATGCTGCCTAAGATTGACTTTGAAGGCTTTATGAAAGCTAGAGAAGAAGACAAGGCTAATGTTAAGAATGCTAGTCAGTATCAAGCAGAGGTTATAGATTATTTTTATAAAGACGAGCAGATGCAAGGTGTCAAG
>JBPCSW010000068.1:0-2599 GCA_051006675.1 Fluviibacter sp. | reverse complement strand
TTGTTTGTAGGTGTTGCAAGAAGTCTTCACCCAGCTGGTCGATTTCTTCTGATCGTTGGCTGAATCCGTGTTTGCTGGCGAGGCCGTTGCGCCAGGCGGTGTCGTAATGCCGGGCGTAGGCGTTGATGGCCGCTTGAGCAAGTTCGAGGGCTTTGTGCTCATCGGCATCGAGCAGTGACATCAGGCTCTCGGCAAAACGGCACAGGTTCCAATGACCAATGGCTGGCTGGTTGCCGTAAGCGTAACGCCCCTGGCGATCGATGGAACTGAACACGGTAGCCGGGTCATAGACATCCATAAAGGCACAGGGGCCGTAGTCGATGGTTTCGCCAGCAATGCTGACGTTGTCGGTATTCATCACGCCATGCACGAAGCCCAGCAGCATCCATTGGGCGATGAGTGACGCCTGGCGTTCGATGACGCGATTCAAAAGACCGAGGTACGGGTTAGCCGAATCCTTGAGATCGGTGTCATGGCGTTGAATGGTGTAGTCGGCCAGGGCTTTGAGTACGTCATCGCCCTGCATGGCGGCATACTGAAAAGTGCCGACCCGGATATGACTGCTAGCCACACGGGTGAGTACGGCACCTGAGGCAGGTCGGTCCCGGTAAACGACTTCATCGGTCGCCACAACGGCCAGGCTACGCGTGGTGGGTACGCCTAGGGCGTACATGGCTTCGCTAATAAGGTACTCGCGCAGCATGGGTGCCAAGGCAGCCAGGCCATCTCCCCGGCGAGAGTATGGCGTGAGGCCGGAACCTTTGAGCTGGATATCGACGAATGCGCCATTCGGTGTACGCAGTTCACCCAGCAATAAGGCACGACCATCACCCAGGATGGCCAAATGGCCAAACTGATGCCCGGCATAGGCCTGCGCAATAGGCTGTTGCCCAGCGGGTGCTCTTGCACCGGCCAGAAGCTGCAAGCCGTCCGGTGAGGCCAGTTGTGCCGGATCCAGGCCAAGCTGTCTGGCCAGGTCGGTGTTCAGCCAGAGCCGGGTTGTCGCCCAACGGGCAGACGGATCTACGGGGCTATATAAGGCTCCGGGTAGACCCGCATAAGAGCTGGTGAGCGATAACACGTCAGTGACAGCACGGGTTGTTACAAGCGATCAGTTGAGTACCTGTTTGAGTTCGTAAGACACCGATTCGGCATCGACCATGTCGAGCAGGTCGTTCATGAAGTCTTCACTGACATCGTTATTCCAGGCACCCGATAGATCGGCGGCGACCATGGGTTCGAAAGTGAGGTCGAGGAATTTGCCATCGGACATCTTGAGGACACCAATGCCGTCATCGGTTTCGGCGAGCTGCCAATCATCGGGAACGGTCATTTCCAGCTCGATATTGACGTGTAGTTTTTTACTCATGGTGGTTCTCCTGCGGGTTTATCGTAGTTTTGTGCATGATAGGCTAAATCCTTGTGTTGCAACGCAAAATGACAGCAACATGACACGTATTTTGTCTGGGTTAAGCTATGAAAATAGGTAAATCTCTGTGATAAAGTCTAGCGTTTAACCGGCTCCTCACACGACTACTTTTATGGCAACAAGTAAAACCACCAAGGCCGCACCGAAAACCGTGAAGCCTGCCGCCAAGACTCCGGCGAAGACACCCGTCAAATCTGCTGTAAAAACCGTTGCCAAAGCCGTGGTAAAGGCCGTAAAACAGGTCGTCGGCAAAACAGTGCAGACACCAGCCAAAGGCTCTGTTAAAGTAGCGGCCGCGAAGAAACCGGCAACCCAAACGCCGGCGAAGTCGCCAGCCAAGGTTGTGGCCAAAACCCCGGCCCAAAAACCCGCTGCCAAGACCCCGGCGAAGACGAGCGCTCCCAAGAAGAGCCCCGCTCCGGCCAGCCAACCGACCGCCAAGCCCGTGGCTAAAAGCCCGGCCAAAGCGCCTGCCGCAACTCCTCAAGCGAATAAAGTGACTGTGAAGCCTGCACCCGCCAAATCCGTACCGAACGCCGCCAATTTCAAACCGTATGTCGCCAAGAAAGGCGAAATCTACATGGGCAAAGAACAGCTTGCCCACTTTGCCGAGATTCTCGGCCGTCTCAAAGATGAACTGCTCGCCGACATCGAACGCACGGTGCACACCATGCAAGACGAGCAGACCGTGTTTGCCGACCCTAACGACCGCGCCAGCCAAGAAACCGATATGGCGCTTGAACTGCGCAACCGTGACCGTGAGCGCAAGCTAATCAAGAAGATCGAAGGCACCCTGACCCGTATCCGTAACGACGATTACGGCTTCTGCGACAAGTGCGGTATCGAGATCGGTATCCAGCGCCTGGAAGCCCGCCCAACCGCAACGCTATGCATTGATTGCAAGACGCTGGAAGAACTGCGCGAGAAACAAGTCGCAAAGTAATCGGGGCAACCCCAAAGCAAAAGGCCAGTCGTTTGACTGGCCTTTTTTTGTGACTGCAGGTCGGGCACGACGAGATAAACCCGGCAGCCCTTCCCTTGATGCCTTAGGCAGCCGGCGGTGCGGCGTCCAGCAGGGCCTTCATCGACAGCTTGATGCGGCCGCGGTCGTCGGTTTCCAGAACCTTGACGCGAACCTTCTGGCCTTCTTGCAGGTAGTCTGCAACCTTC
>JBPCSW010000067.1:0-2903 GCA_051006675.1 Fluviibacter sp. | reverse complement strand
TGTCCAGATCTTTCCAGATTTTTGGATCTCGAATATTGGCGTCTTCTACCATGAATAGCTTGTGTTTTTGATTGATCTTCGCCTCTAGTTCAGGAGTAAGGTTGCCAGACTTCATTGCCTCTTTGAATTGCTTCTCAAGTTTTGCAAACACAACAGGATTTGTCTTAAGTTGCGTTGCCGATCCGAGCATAGTCGTCCAGATCGTTTCGGGCGATGTTAGGTTGGTTAATCGGCTGGCTGTGCCGTAATCCATCACGCCCCAAGACTTGCCTTTATAGTTTGGATCGGCTTCTGATATTGCAGGAAATGCTGCGCCCCCAATATTGCCGCCACCAACTTTTGTTCGGTCAGCCTGCGTCGTTGATAACCTGCCAAAGCCTTCCACATTCAAGTTGCCAAGCGCTTCCGACATTGGAATGATTGGCTGGCTCTCTATTAGCTTTGCCGCAGCTCGACCAGCATCAGCTCGTTGCTTTGCCGTCAATGGGGAAACTTGATCAATTGGAGTTGCATCAAGCGCTTCAATTGCTTTGCGCGTTGAATCAGACATTACAGAAGCCTTTGGCATCGACGATAGCGGTGCTTGTACTTTGACTTTGGGCTTAGGCATAATGGTCACACCGCATATGGGTTCACCCGCTTGATGCGGGTTTCGTCGACATTTGTATTATCGTTCTATTCATCATCACGGTCAATGCCTACGCCAAATCACGCTTGGGCTTTCTCTTCAGACCAGTCTTGATTGCGTGCTGCCTGTGCCATTCTCTTCCTTCATCTGATGCGTGCCATGCTTTAGTAAGGTGACGAATACTTGCCAAATGTGCGAGCTGCTTTGGTGATGAGTTTCGTTGCCGCATTTCATCCATATGCGCTGCATAATGCGCTTTCTCATCAATGCACTCAAGGTTGGATATATCATTGTTTAGCGTGTTCCCATCTATATGATGAATATCATGACCTTCAGGAACAGCGCCATTATGAAACTTCCAGATATCACGATGCAAGCTATGACGCGCTCTAGAAAAATATTTGCGATGCGCAGGGTTTTTTGAATTTGGATATCGGCGGTAACGACGACCATTGAACACAATAACTTCAGATACTACATTTGGATTTGGCTTGAATGGCATACGACCTCCATGATGATGTCGCATCTATTATAGTATCCATTCATCATTCTGCATATGGGTTGACACGCTTGATTCTGGTTTCGTCTATAAAATCGCTGTCATCATAATGCGGCGCTGGATCGATCTCCAAAAAGCCAGCATCCCTCAGGTATCTCAGCGCCTGACTCATGGTGTCACAATAATCATCATGTGCAGTCTCAGGAAAACTACACACCTGCTGCACGAACGGCTCTGCCCAATCCCTGACATAACCCTTCTTTTTCGTGCTCTCAGGCAAGTAAACCCTGCCAGCGGCGATGATGTTTGAGATGAGGTGAACACGCTGCACCTTATCTAGTTTGCCGGGGTTATAGCCCCTGACCTGAACATGCGCACGCCCCAAGTCCTGAATCAGCGACTGACCGCTCGCCTTTTCCTCGATTAGCACGAGATCAACCCGCTTGCCCGGCTCACCATACACCGCCGTGTAATCCTCCAGCAACTTAGGCTTAAGATCCGGATATGCTAAATGCTCAGACCAGCAGTCAATCAGCATCGCACACAGGGGGCGGTCTAGCGGCTTGAATATCCCCCAGACCGAGCACGCAGTCGGATCACCAGTCGTGCGCTCGGTGAACGCAGTATCATAGCTCTGTAGGACATACTCAAACTGTGGGAATTCCCGCTCTGCGGGCCAAAGCCGGAACCAGTCACGATTGATGATGCCCCCTTCCTCAGGATCGATGATCTCAGCGTAAATTTCCTGCCGACCAATTTTCGTGCCTTCATAACTGAGAATCTGTTCCCTGAACGATGGCGCTAGGTTGTCGATGTTGGAGTATGTCGAAGCTGTCGTGACCACCACGTTCTCGCCATCCCGAGCAATCAGATCCATGATCAATTGCTTTGGCTTAGGCGTCGTGGTCGCCAGCACTCTAGTCTGCTCACCCAGACGCACGGAGAACATAATCATGTCCCACGCCTCTCTGAGGTATTCCCAAGCCGCCAACTCATCGAGCCATGCCCCGTGATACTGACCGCCTCGGAATCGCTCCGGCTCGGAGGATGGGACGCCCTTGATCAACGATCCATTCACCAGTCTGATCTCGTGATACGACTTGTTGTAGTCCTTAATCAGCGCCTGTGGAATAACGTTCATCAGCCCTGAGTCACCCTCAAAGCAAGTAGACCGAACATCCGACGATGTGGGGGCGGAGACTAGCCAGCGTGAATTAGGCGTACTCCATGCCCACCATCCAATCTGCTCAGCCGCCACACGGGTTTTTCCGGCTCCCCGTCCAGCCAACAATAGCCAGATTGACCACCAATCGCCAGAAGGTAGGATCAGGTGAGAGTGGATCTTAGATAGCCAGTTTAGCCGCCAATCAAACGCTATTTGCCGCTCAATTGAATCACCATCATATCCTTCGCGGAATTCCGGTGTTTTAATAATCTCGACGGTTTCGGCTATCGGGGTGGAAACGTTTCCACTATTTGTCTCGTTCATTTTGCAACTGTAGCTTGCGCTCTAGGTTCAAAATCGTCTCATCCAGTAAGCTGGAATTCTTGACCTCAAGTGGCGCTTCAGGGTCGCCAGCCAGAACTTGACGGTCGCCATATTTACGTGGGTTCCATTTAGCCAACAGCTTCAATCGCATCTCCACACGGTTCTTTTGCCATTGGACAAAGGCACTATCCATTCTTCCGCCATCAATGCGCTCAGGAATTTGATCGAGGATTGCAATAGCATCCTCAGCTATGGCATCAGTCCCAAGCTCTCTCGCGCGTGAGAAG
>JBPCSW010000066.1:0-3125 GCA_051006675.1 Fluviibacter sp. | reverse complement strand
TACAGGCACAATGAAATTATGCGTTTGGTACCGGCAGTATCTGCGTTTGAGCCCCATTCAGCGTGACGCCAGTGTTGCATATCTTGCACCACCGGTACCTCTTATTAAATGGGCTCGCGGGCGTCGGTGCTCTAATTGCGCTCGCCAATACGCTGCTGGCATGGCTGCTTTATGGCACAACCAGACAGGCAGATATGTGGATGCTCGTGCTGGCCATGACGAAGGCATGTAATTTGTTATCCCAGCTGGGGGTCGAACAGTTTCCGATTTTCTCAGCGGAGCGGCGTGCATTGGGCGCGTCTTTGGGAGATGCCTTTGATCGCGATAGTATTGGCTGGTCGATGCTTTCTGGTCTTTTGTTCTCAGGGCTTCTGAGCCTAGCGGCGCCCTGGCTTGTCGGCCTTTTTGCAACGGGTTTTTCCCGCAATGAGCAGATTGATGCGCTCCAGATTTTCTATCCGTTGTTGCTGCAGGTATGTATTGCACCGGCCATGTTTGTTCTGAGGCAGCAGATGCTTCTGGCTGACCGGAAGTTATTGGCTACGATATTGGGTTGGTCTCTGGGCGCGGTGCAGCTTGTGGTATTGCTCTTCTGCTTTGTTTGCGCGATAGGAGATGTGAACTTTGTCGCTATTGGTACGGGTGTTTTGTCGCTGGTTTTCGCCGGGGTAGCGGTATGGCTCTGGTCGGGATCGCAGGTATACAGACGGCTACCGGACTTCAAGACTCTACTCCCCTTTGTTAGGGCAAGTGTGACGATGCGGTGTACGCATTCTGTTCACAATTTCTTTGTGGTTCTGCTGACTAATAATGCATTATCATCAGGCGCTGAGGGCGCGCTCTCGATATTTCAGTACGTCAAGAGACTCGCCGACGGGTTGGCATCGGTGACGTTTGTGCCGCATGCAGGCGTATACCACGCGCGCCAGGCGGCCGTGTGGGCTGAAGGGGGGAGCACCGCATTCGTCTCTAACGTAGAGCATTACTTCAAGACGTCATTGGTGGCATTGTTGTTGATGCTGGCTACTACATTGAGTGTGGGTGGTGCGGTGCTGTGGTCGGGTGATGGGTTCAAAATTCTGACGTTGGAGAATGCAGGTTTGTTTTGTCTGATGCTGCTATGGCAAGCGGTTATTGCTGTTGAGACTATTCCAGTCGGAGTGATTACAATGGCAAAGCAGTCGCTTCAAATTTTGTGTGTCAACATGATTTATGTCGCGATGCTGTTTATGTTGACTCACATTTTGCCGAGCGCATCCATGACTGGCTTCCAGATTGGTGGCGCGCTTCTGGTGAGCCAGTTGCTGAGTCTGTGTTTATTTACGTTATTAGCCGTTCGAATTTTCAGACTGAAGTATCGGTAATTTATGCCGCTGATCAGTGTAGTTATTCCTACTTACAATCGGGCAGATTTGCTTGATAAAGCGATTGCCAGTGTATTGGCTCAGCACGGGAATGATTATGAAGTTGTTATTTCCGACAATTGTTCAACAGATCAGACTCCGGCAGTCGTTGAAAAGTATCTAGCAGACTCTAGAGTCCGATATTCGCGAAACGAGAGCAATATCGGCATGGTCGGCAATTGGAAGAAGGCGATTCGAGAGCTGGCGACGTGTGAGTGGTTTTTGCTGCTTTCAGATGATGACTATCTGTTAGAATCTGATTTCCTCACGAAGGCTGCTGCCGCGATCAGAGCACATGATCCCGTATTCGTCTACGGAGGCGGTGAGGTTCATGACGTCATCGCGGGTACGGTGACATCATTGGCTCTGCCTTTTGAAGGGCTCGTCTCCGGCGAAAAGGTGTTTGCTTCCAGAGGCACTGTAAAACCGCAGGATATTATTCTGTGTTCAATGGTATTTCGACGTGCTGACGTCGATCGTCTTGGTTTTTTTGACGAACCAGATAATTTAAGCTGCGATTCAGAGTTTTATCTGAAATTGTGCGTTGAGGGTGATGTATGTGCGATATCAAGCAATGCAAGTGCCTATATCAAACATGGCTCAAATCTGGTGTCAAAGATTAATACGGTGAGAAGACTTAGAGACAAAAACCTGAACCACTTTGTCAATCCGTACCGATATGCCAAAGATAAGGGTGTGTCGCCCGAGGTGCTGCGACAGTTCAGAGTGAACTCAGGGATGGATCGAGGGATTGCATCAACATTGCTATTGTTCAAGCTTCATGACGATGCTTGGTACGAAGCCTGCCGCAATCGACTTTCCCAGATTATTCCCAAGATCGTTGATGAGATAGAGTCATCGGTTAAGTATCGCTTGAAGCAACTGATATTGCTCGCGTTGCGACCGTATTTTCGGAAGAAATACAAGATTACCGATGTCATGGAGCATTACTAATATGCCCCGCGTTGATATTGTCATGGGCACATACAATGGCGGCCCGTATATCCGGGAGCAGATCCGATCTATTGCGTATCAGACGCATACCGATTGGCACTTGTACGTGCGCGACGATGGCTCCAAAGACGATACCGTGGCGATCTTGCAGGCACTGGCGGCGGATGATGCACGCATTACCCCGGTGCAGGATGCTCTGGGCAATTTGGGCGTGGTGCGCAATTTCAATTGCTTGTTGGAGCAGGCCCAGGCGGATTACGTCTTCCTCTGTGACCAGGACGACTATTGGCAAACCGGAAAGATCGCCAGGATGCTGGCATTCGCTCAGGCGCAGGAAGCCAGATATGGCAAAGCGAGCCCACTATTGGTGTTTTCTGATCTCAGCGTGGTGGATAGTGATCTGCAACCGTTGCATGCCTCGTTTATGGTCATGCAGAAGCGTGACCGGAATCTGGACTGTTCGTTTCGGAATCTGATCACCCAGAATGTGATGCCGGGGTGCGCGATGATGGCGAACCGGGCGCTGCTGGATGTGGTGTTGCCGATATCGGTAGAGGCGGAGATGCATGATTGGTGGTTGATTCTGGCTGCTGCCCGTTTTGGGCATGTGGCGTATCTGCCGGAACCGTTGGCCGCCTACCGTCAGCACGCGAATAATGTGATGGGTGCTTTTAAAACCAGCTTGTCGGCGGCGCTGGCGGATGCCCGTTTTGTCGATGGCTACCGTAAGCGCATGACGGGCGGGCAACGTCAGGCATTGGCCTTTGA
>JBPCSW010000065.1:0-5782 GCA_051006675.1 Fluviibacter sp. | reverse complement strand
ATCAGGTGCTGGCCGAGAGTCTGGTGAAATCCACCCGGGCATTCAATCTGCTCAAACGCCATGGCCCGGTGCCGCCAGCCAATATTGAGGCAATTTATGAGCTGCTGCTTCACATCTCAGATCTGGTGAGTGAAATCCCGCAGATCATTGAGCTAGATATCAACCCTCTGATCGTTGATGAAGAAGGCGTAATTGCGGCAGATGCCCGCATTGTGATTGATTACGCGCCGGCAACGGTTGATCGCTATGCCCACATGGCGATTCACCCGTACCCGAACCATCTGGTGGAAGAATGGATACTGCCGGATGGCTCTTCTGTCACCATTCGTCCAGTACGTCCGGAAGATGCTGAGATGGAGAAGGAGTTCGTCAAGAACATGTCCGACGAAAGCCGCTATTACCGTTTCATGGATACGATGCGTGAGCTTTCAAAACCACAACTCGTTCGCTTTACGCAGATCGACTACGACCGCGAAATGGCCTTTGTGGCGGTACAACTCGATAATGACGGCAACCCGGTACAGATTGGTGCATCACGCTATGTAACCAACCCGGATGGCGAAACCGTGGAATTTGCCCTCGCAGTTGCCGATAGCTGGCAGAAGCGCGGCCTTGGTCGCAAACTGATGCAGGTGCTGATTGATTGTGCCCGTACCAAGGGTTATACGGCGGTAATTGGTGATGTACTCTCGGACAATACCAAGATGTTGAATCTGATGAGCTCCCTGGGCTTCAAGATTCTGCCCAACCCGGAAGACAATACCATCAAACGTGTGGTGAAACCCCTCACACACTAAATCAGAAATTCTGGCGGCTGCGGGTGTTTATTACCGGCAGCACGCCCGGACTCTGCTGACGGAACGGCGAAGTCTGTGCTTCTGACGCAAACTGGACGTTAATAGCAAACTCGTTCTCTTCGCTGAGTGCGCCGCGGTTAACGGTGAGGTATTCACGAAACGGTACGCCCATCGGCTCGATGATGTAGAAATCCCGTTTCGAGCCCATTTCTTTGCTCTTGTAGGTGTAGTCAGACGCGCGGAAGGTAACCATGTGATAGGCGCCCTTCTGAATTTGCCGCGTACTAGTCACATTATCGTTGGAGCGTTCCACCAGCATCAGTTGAATTGAACGTAGCTGGCGAAGTGCATCTCCAGCCAGCCATGTCTGGTAACAACGTAGCGATTCGTATTGCGGGTCGTTACGGAAGCACAACAAACCTTCACCATTAACAATCTCAGTACCGCGAGATGCCTGGTTTCTGAATGGTGAGGGCGCTAACCCTAAAGGCACTGCAACCGGCGCTGCAATGAGCGACAGCACCGATTTACCAATATCGCTCCATTTGGAACGTTCGAAATCGACCCGCTGCCCTTGTAGGTTGAGAAAAGACTCCAGATCCGAATACCACTTTTCGCTCGGCGCCACGTCAGATACCTGCAGCACAATCTGGGCGTTCTTTTTGCTATCGGTGCTTACGTACAAGCGATCCATACGGGCACTGAACATGTTGGGGCGAACGATCAATGCGTTGAGGGTGGCCTTGGCTTCATCCTGCTTATCAACAAAGCGTCCAACCTCACCCAAATTCAATGAGCGACTATTGGGGTTGAGCGCGATATTTTTCTTGTCGAGATAAACCTCGGCACTGATCTTAACCACGCAAGGAGAAACGCCCTTGCTCTCTAGCACGGTGTACTGGCGGACGACCCCACCGCTGTATTCATTCAAGCTTTCGGCATAGTACTTGTCGGAAACCAGTGACTTCTGGCTATTCACAAACGAGCCAACCACTTTATCGCTGGCCTGAACCTTCGCCTGACCCAAGGCCTCTTGACAGGTGTTGCCCGTACCTTCGGCCAATACCGTTTGTGCGTCCCCCTTCTTGGCACCCGACGCACAGGCCACAAGCAAGACGGCGCTCCCCAACAATAGGGAACGCCGCCAAGTTCTGAGATGCATCACTACCAATCGTTCCTGCAAAAGCCTGATTAGTTACCCATGGCCTTACGCATTTGCTCGGCACCTTTGATGCTTTGCTGCGTCACAAGAATAGTCACCGAAACGTGTTGCTGTTCTTTGGAGACTTTGCGCTCGGTAACTTGCACGCCCTTCAGAATGGCCTGGGAGTTATCGTCAATACGCTCACGCACCGTCTGAGCAATGGTATTGGCCTTCTGGCGACTTTCTTTCGTGGCCTGGCTGTTGCTGGCTGCATCTTCCTCGTCACCGGCGGTATTGGATTCATTGCTGCTATCGACCTGAGCAATATTCTTCAGATAGGACTTGGAGATGGTCTGCACCGACTTGGTGGACTTCACATCATTCGACATGAATTCGGTGAGGTTGCGCTTGGCACGCATGGTGGCCGTTTTGAAAGCCACTTCCACTCCCTCCGGCGCATTATTTACGAGTGGCGCGGTAGCGGAAGACTTGATGGACACCCAGTTCCCTTTGTCATCAAAGGTCAGCGTTAGCGGGCCATTCGCTTCCAGGAACTCCACATCAGCTGTACGTCCCGGAGTGGCATCGACCGGGTTCTTTGGAGTGCTGCTACAGGCGGTGAGTCCCAGAAAAATAGCGGAAGCAATCAGAAACGACTTTTTCATTACTTACTCCTCGTTGAAACTTAATTGGTCGGCAATACGTATTGTTGAACAACCACATCCGGCCGTTTGTACAAATCCTGAACCTTCTTGCGGACTTCCGGGTCAGAAATCTGATGACCGAGCAGGTCGTTACGCGCCAGCTTTTCTACCTTGGCACCTTTGGGCAGACCCTTCGGGGACGATGTGCTGTTCAAGGGTTTAGCCGGAACAGCCTCATTCGCTGCCGGCTTTTCAACGGCAGACGGTGCTGGTTCAGCAGCCTGCTTTGCCGAACCGCTGTCATCCAGAGGGGTAACACCCGTCTCTGCTCCGGGGGTCGTTGCGGTAGCTGCCGGTGCACGCTTCAGTTTTTTGCTGGCCGGTGTTTCGGCTTTCCAGTGATTCAGCCGCTCGAAATCTTTATCGAACTTGGAGAATTCACGCTCAAAGGTGGATTCCTGGGCGCAAACAGTGCCGCTGAGAAAAGCCAGAAGAATAGCCAAGTATCGCATTGTGTGTCTTATAACGAGTGAGGTTTCATAAAGTTAACGCGAAATCGGCTGTTTTTAACAAAAAACAGAAATAAAAAACGCCTGGATGTAACCAGGCGCTTAATTTGGGCAGAAACGAGCGATCAGGAATCAAACAGCACATCGTAGGGATATGACTTCTGCGGCACCTTGGCTTCTGCATAAATTTCGTTTTGTTTCACATCCTGGGGCTTGTCCCACCAGATCGAGCGACCAGTCTGCTGGTCTGTATGCCACTGCGGATTTTTCTTGAGTTCTTCGTTAATGAACTTGGTGTGATCCGAAACGTAATTAGATTCGACGCGGGCCATGGCCGGAAACTCCGAAAGGTGTGAATGGTGTGATTATAAGGCAGAGTCGACTCTGGGCGAAATACCGGGTACGGCGGCCTCTTCCGGCTCAACCGCGGGCATCACCTCATTGGGCAACCCCAAGGCCTGCCGGTGCTGCTGCCACAAACTGAGCATATTGCAGAACAGCGCACCCTGCTCCAGCGCATCATCAAGCGCCACATGGGTATGTGGCAGGTCGTCAAACCAGTCTTTGGGCAGTTTAGGCTTGATGCAACTGCGATAAGGCAGTCCTGACAAGGCCATGGCAAAGGTTTTCATGTCCAGTGCGGACCAGGAAAACGGCGATTCTCCCGTAAACTTCATCATGTACCAGAACATAAAGGTGAAATCGAAGCCGGCGGGATAAGCCACGAACACCGCCTTGCCTGGCAGCTTCTTGACCCATTTGACGTATTCCTTCATCGCCTCTTTGGGATCCTGCAGATCCTGCCGACAGGCTGCCCAGGCTTCGGGCTCGGTTTTCCACCACTTCATCGTGAGTGGATGCCCTTTGGCATCCGGCAGCATTTCCAGATTGGCACTAAAGGTACCAATCAGCTGTTTGTCCGCTGTATAGGCGGCAGACGCAAAAGACAACATGGAATGCGGCCCGGGGATTGGACCATCTGCTTCGACATCGGTACTTACGTAGATTTCAGCCATGGCGAATTCTACCAATGAAAAAGGCGACCTTTCGGTCGCCCTTCTCTGTTGCGGTCTCCTTACTTGCTGAAGACCATCTTGCCCTTCTTACAATCAACCTTGATCACATCCTTCGGACCAAAGTCGCCTTCCAGGATATGCGTGGCCAGCGGATTCTCGATCTCGGCCTGGATCGCCCTCTTGAGCGGACGCGCACCGAAGACCGGGTCGAAACCGGATTCGGCAATCCGATCCAGCGCAGCATCAGAAACATCCAACCCCATATCCATGGCGGCCAGGCGTTTTTCCAGATAACGCAGCTGGATACGACCAATGTCGCGGATGTTTTTCTCATCCAGCGCATGGAAGACGATGACATCATCGATCCGGTTAATGAATTCCGGACGGAAGAAAGTCTTCACTTCAGCCATTACAGCCAGCTTGATCACGCCATAGTCATCACCCGCCATCTGCTGGATCATCTGACTGCCCAGGTTCGAGGTCATAATGATGACGGTGTTGCGGAAGTCCACGGTACGACCCTGACCATCGGTCAGGCGGCCATCATCCAGTACTTGCAGCAGCACGTTGAACACATCCGGGTGCGCCTTTTCGACTTCGTCGAGGTGGTTCACGCTGTACGGGTTGCGACGCACGGCCTCAGTCAGATAACCGCCTTCGTCGTAACCGACATAACCCGGCGGCGCACCGATAAGACGGGCGACCGAGTGCTTCTCCATGAATTCGCTCATGTCGAGACGGATCAGGTGATCCTGTGAGTCGAAGAGGAACTCGGCCAGGGCTTTGGTGAGCTCGGTTTTACCAACGCCCGTTGGGCCCAGGAACAGGAAGGAACCATACGGACGATTGGGATCCGATAGGCCTGCGCGCGAGCGGCGAATAGTTTCAGATACCAGACGCAGCGCTTCCTTCTGCCCGATCACGCGGTTTTGCAGATAGCTTTCCATCTGTAGCAACTTCGCGCGCTCACCTTCCATCATCTTCGACACGGGGATTCCCGTTGCCCGCGAGACCACTTCGGCGATTTCTTCAGCGCCAACTTCGGTACGCAACAGTTTGTGCTTAGTTGCTTCGGCATTGGCTTCGTCACCCTTGCTTTCAGCCACTTTCAGCTTGGCTTCCAGTTCTGGCAGCTTGCCGTACTGCAGCTCGGCCAGTTTGTCGAACTGACCCTTGCGTTGCAGCTCGGCCATTTGCAGGCGCAGCTTTTCGATTTCTTCGCGAACCTGTGACGAGCCCTGCAGCGTCGATTTCTCGGCGCGCCAGATTTCATCCAGGTCGGCGTATTCCTTGCCCAGCGTGTTGATCTCTTCTTCGATGAGGGACAGACGCTTCTGCGAGGCTTCGTCCTTTTCCTTCTTGACGGCCTCCCGCTCGATCTTGAGCTGGATCAGACGACGGTCAAGCTTGTCCATCTGCTCCGGCTTGGAATCGATTTCCATCTTGATCTTGGCAGCAGCTTCGTCGATAAGATCAATAGCCTTATCCGGTAGGAATCGATCGGTAATATAACGATGCGAAAGCTCGGCCGCGGCGACAATGGCCGGGTCGGTGATCTCGACACCATGGTGTACTTCGTAGCGTTCCTGGAGACCACGCAGAATGGCGATGGTCGATTCGACCGAAGGCTCTTCGACCATCACCTTCTGGAAACGGCGCTCCAGTGCAGCAT
>JBPCSW010000064.1:0-8483 GCA_051006675.1 Fluviibacter sp. | reverse complement strand
GGTATCTTCCTGAGCAACGCCCGCTCGGCCGCAATCTTATGTTTATCAGGCACTGAACGCTCCAAGTACTGGGCAATACGCTGCAAAGACTCTGCGGGCATTTCTATACCTTCTTTTATGCGCGGCGAGCGCGCGCGGGGTTCGGGGTTCATGTTGGGTCCTTAACGAACGTGCCGTCCGGGAGCAACGTACCCGTGCGGTCCTTGATTTCATGATACGCCACGCTCAGGCACTGCACTAGGTCGAGGTCCTTGAGCGCGCAGTAGTTGATGAGGCACACCATGACGTCGCCAACGCCGTCTTTTATTCCATCTGCGTTACCTTGTAGCTCGGCTTTGAACAGCTCGGCCAGCTCCTCCAGCGCCTTGTTCAGCTGGGCTTGGGGCCGCGCGTTGGGGATTATGCGTCGCGCCTCGGCCCAGCGGATGACGTTGATTTCCAACTCGCGGTAGCTGGTAGGTTTTACGGTTTCCATTTTCATAGTTTTCTCCTAGGGGGTTAAATGTTCATTGAAAAGTGCTCGTCCACGACGTTCCAGTACTTGCCCGCTTTACGCACTGTGACGTACTCGGGGCGCGCGGCGTTCTTCAGCATCCACCCCACGCGCTGGGGCTCCAAGGGTAACACCACTGCCAACGCTCGCCGCTGTAGGAAGTCCTGCGCTTCCGGGTTTACTTTGTCCGTTGTGAGGAATAGCGTTGCATCTATGCGCGCGTTCTCGGGCGTGGTGCACGCGTATTGCACCATGAGCGCGGGGCCGCGCCGGGTCTGCAACGCCACCGCGTTTACGTTGTGCACTTGAACCTGGAGCTCGGCACCATCGCGGGCTTGCTCGCCGGAGGTCGGGTCCAGCACGGCTAATGTGCGCACGCCGGGGTAAACACGGCGGTGCTCGCGCGGCGGGGCGGGCAGGGCCTCCAGCGGCTCGAGCGGCGCGCGCTGGCGCACATAAGTCTCCAGCATATCCACCCCGCCCATTCGCTGCAGGTTGCCGACGTAATCCAACACTAGGCAATTCTTTTTACCCTCGTGCAGCCGCGTACCCCGGCCCAGTATCTGCACCCACAGCGAGGACGACACCGTAGGGCGCAGGCCTACTATGCAGTCCAGCGCGGGGAAGTCGAACCCCGTGGTCAGGATGTCCACCGAGCACAACACGCGGAGTTTGTCACCCTTGAAGTCGGCGAGTATTTCCTCGCGCAAGTCCTTGGGCACTCCACCGCTGAGTATTGAAGACGACCACCCGGTGCGTTGAGTTATGAGCGCTGAGGTGCGGATTGCCGCAGCCACCGAGGGGCAGTACACCGCTATATGCTTACGCTTACCTGCTAGGTCAGGCAGTGAGTCAACAACACCCTCCAGCCATGCGTTGGTTTCTAGCTCCTCAACTTCGGCGGAGGTATAGTCCCCGGTGGAAGGCGGCGCGGGCAGCTCTAGCTGTACGTCAGTCTCAACCCCCACCAGCGGGCTGAGCCAGCCGTCGCGCACGGCCTCGGGCACGGTGTAGCGGTGGGCTAGGCTGTTGAACCAGCGATCCTTGGCCCCGTAGATGAGCCCGCCGTCTAGCCTCCAGGGAGTGGCCGTGCTAGCTATGCGTTGCGCCGCCGGGAAGGCCTCAAACACCCGGGCGTACATACCATCGCTCGTACCCGGAACGCGGTGCGCTTCGTCTACGATTATGAGCCCGGGACTCTGGCTGGGGAGCAGTCGCTCTAGTGTGCCCACCACGGTTTGCACCGTGCCAAAGGTGACGCGCCCAAAGGTAGTCGGCCCCAGCCCCGCACACGCGGTTCCGTAGCCTACGTCGCCGGTGTGGCGCGCGTAAGTTACAGCGTTTTGGGCTACCAGCTCACCTACGTGAGTGAGCACCCAGCAGTTGACCCCCCGCTCACGGCTCAGGCGGGCTATTTCCGCTATGACTAGCGACTTGCCAGCCCCGGTGGGTAGCTGAATTACGGGGTGTTGCCGCTGACGCAGGGCGAGTAAGGTGGATTGCACCGCCGATTGCTGATACGGTCTGAGTTCCATGCTGAGTTCTCCAGTTACAAGTTAGTGCGCGAATTTTCGCCGGTTTCGTTTGGGGCTGGAAGGCTGATTGCTTTTACCAATCAGGCCCGCCGTGTTGATTCAAAAATACAACTTGCCTCATTGGAAAGTTGTAGGGCATAATACGTTCACTGGTTGCAAAATCAGCCTGAAATTAACCTACTAACTGGAGTAACTCAAAATGTCCAACTTTGTTCTCACTACTCGCACCACTGCCCAACTGATTGCTTTCTTCAACGCTAACACCGCTGGCGCGCAAGTCAAGAAGTTCGCCGACCGCAAGACTGCCGAGCGCCGTGTCCTCGCCCTCACCGAGGAACTGGAAACCGAGGGTTTTCACTTCAATGACATTGACGAGGCGCTGACCACCGGAACCCGTTTGGAACTGAATGACGAAGACTACGGTACACCTGATACCTCCTCAGCCGCTTCGGACGACATGGCTAACCTGCGCGAAGAACAACACACTGCTCAAGTGCTTGCTCCCGAGTCCCGTCTGATGCGAGAGTACGGCACCGAGGTCTGCCCCCACTGCGGTATCGACCTGCACAACGGTGTGGGCGAGCACCTGCAGGAAGTAAACGGCACCTCTATCAAGCACGACAAGTTTCAGTTTGCCTGCCTCGGTTGTGGCGAAGAGTTCGGCCCCGTTATTCCCACAAAGAAGGCTACCGTTAACACTATGGGTCCCCGCCCGGCTATGGTCTCCAGCCTCAAGTTGGATCGCCAAATTCTGGAAGTGACCTCTGGCAAAGTCTTCCGGAATGCCTGCCAAGTGTGGAAAGCAGGTCTGGTGTCCGCTGCCCAGGGCGACCGCCTGTCAGCAGTATTGTACGGCGAGGCAAAGAAGGGCAATCGCCTGATGAGCTTGCCGCTCAATGGTCATGTGTTCACCCTGGCCGTGAAGTGATGTTAGAGGCTCGCGTGGCAGGTATCCCCTGCCTCGTTGACGTACACTACGTCAGCATTGTCCAGGGCAGCTTCCGCTATGATGCTCCTAGCGACCTCGACTACCTCGGGTATACCGAGCTAGACTACACGATATGCGACCGTCGGGGTCGCCCCGCACCGTGGCTCGAGCGCAAAGCCACTACGCAAGACATTTCAGACATTGAAACTTTAATAATTCGAGAGGCCGAAAATGAAGACGATTTTTAACACTCGCATGCTCGACCGGGCCTATGTTCACTGGGAAGACGAGTTAGCTACGCTCACCCCATTCGAGAACCACCAGGGTATCTGGTTCAAGCGTGAAGATTACTTCGCCCCGCTGGGCTATGGTGGCCCCAATGGTTCCAAGATGCGCCAACTCATTTGGTACATGAACCGCAACCGCGCCGGCAAGACCCATGTGGTAACCGGGGCCAGCATCCAGTCCCCCCAGCTCAGCATGTCGGCTATTGTTGGGGCGCACTACGGACTACCCAGTCGGCAGGTGGTTTATAGCAAGCCGGAGACCGTTTTGGGCCATACTAACCCGGCGGTGGCGGCGGGGTTTGGGGCGGTATTCGAGTACGCCTCCGGACCCTACAACCCCATTTTGCAACGCAAGGTGGCAGACCTCGTATTGCCGACCTCGCTGGTGGTTGAATACGGCATCACAGTTGATCATACTAAGTATGACGCTGAGACCGTGCGCAAGTTTCACGAGGTCGGCGCCAACCAGGTGCGCAACCTACCTAACGAAGTCCAGCGACTCATAGTGCCTGCGGGCTCTTGCAACTCGCTGACGAGTGTGTTCCTGGGGTTGAGCCGAGACAGTAAGAACCTGCGCGAGCTTTTCACCCTGGGTATCGGCCCGAGCAAATTAGACTGGATGCGCCAACGGTTGGCTATCATGGGGGTTGACCCGGATAAACTACCCTTCAAGTGGCGGCACTTCAGCCTGCACGACTCCGGCTACAGCAAGTACAGCGATCACTTCAAAGGCGAGCACTTTGACGGGATAGACTTTCACCCCACCTACGAGGGTAAAATGATCCGCTGGCTCAAGGCTAACGATATGATGTTTGAGACCCCGGACGACCGCACCGCGTTCTGGATTGTGGGCAGCGCGCCTAGTATGGACGTCATACGCCCGTTCTTTACACACGGGGAGGCGGTATGAAGGACTATCGTCTAAACGAAAACCGACTGGAGTACTTTACCGCGCTGTACAAGATGAACCTTGAGCAGCGGGTTATGCCGGGCTTGGTTTACCTCTACATGCCCAAGCTGGCCGAGTACTACCGCTGGGACGATGAGCAAAAACTGTGGTTCGCCACGCTCAACGGGTTTACCCAGAACCCCATCACCTCGCTGCGCATATTTGATCAGCTGCCCGAGTGCCCCCCTGCGGGGGCCGCGTTGAGTAACTTTGACGCATGGTTCAATGCTAATTGGGACACGCTGAACTTTGACTCCGACCGGCTGAAAAACAAACGCAACACGGTTGCTGGCATAAAGAGTTACGCACAACTTGTCAGCGAGCACGGCGGGTTCCAGACTCTCCTGTGGTCCCCCGAGCAGTCTTACGCTGACGCCTGGGGCCGAGCTAGCTCGGTGCACTCGTTCGGACGCCTGAGCACGTTCTCGTACCTCGAATACGTACGTATTATGGGTTGGGGGGTGCAGTGTCACGATTTGATGTTTGAAGATTTTGACGGCTCGCGCTCGCACCGTAACGGGGCGTTGTTCCTACAGGGGGCGGATACGCTGGTGTATGATAAACGCTCGGGCAACGAGTTCAACGGCAAGTATGACAATTTTCCACATATGTGCTCGTGGTTGACTGAAAAGAGTAATGAGTTCCTGCGCGGGTTTGTAACCCAGCATCCCGACACCCCTGATGTAGGTTACTTTACGCTGGAGTCCCAGTATTGTCAGTTCAAAAACGGTTTCTTCCGCCGTCGCTATCCAGGTGTTTACGCTGACATGGCCTGGGACCGCATCAAGTGGTACGATGAGCGTAATATGACCCATTATACTGAATTGTTCAAAGCGATTCGCGCCGCTAACTTACCTGACTGGTTACGCGAAGAGTGCGAGCCTAAACCCCTTGAGCGCGCCAAGAAGGCCGCCCAGTTCGCCGACACCGGCCTACCCTACCGCGCGGAGTACTTCCTATGAAGCACGCCCTGTTACGAATCAGTGGTACATTCGGTTCCGGTAAGACCACCGCAGCGCGCGACTTCCTCAAGTATCCCCACACCGAGCTGTACACCCAGTCCAGCAAGAAAGTGCAGGGCTATCATATTGAAGTCCCGGGGTTAGCGGTACCGGTGTTCCTACTAGGTAGCTACAAAAACGTTTGTGGCGGGTGTGACGGTATCCCCACGCAGGATGAGATTGCCGAAAGGGCTCTGCGGGCGCACCCTTATGGGCATGTGCTAATGGAGGGGGCATTGCTCTCCGGCGCAGGTGTGAATGGGGCTGTTACCCGGGCGGTTCACTCCACCGGGTGTGACGTGTATACGTTCTTGGACACCCCGCTCGAGGAGTGCATCACCCGGGTCAAGATACGCCGGGCCACTGCGGGTAACGAGAAGCCCTTCGACCCTAAAAACTTGGTGCACAAGTTTGAGAGCGTAGTTAGCACGTACAAGGCGCTGCGCGCTGCCGGGGGTTACGACGCCCGGCTCGTGGACCACACTAATATTCACCCACAACTGTTGGCCATCTTAGCGGAGTACGAAAATGCGTGACACCTGCCCTTATGAAAGACCTACTGCGGAAACTGTCTGCAGCTACGCAGGCTACCTGTGGTTCTGCTGGGAGCGCGAAGCCATCCGACTGGGCCGTGAGAACGGTTTACCCCGCGAATC
Organism: Fluviibacter sp.; assembly: GCA_051006675.1. Lineage (GTDB taxonomy): Bacteria > Pseudomonadota > Gammaproteobacteria > Burkholderiales > Rhodocyclaceae > Fluviibacter. Next base: position 2,634 of record JBPCSW010000064.1, on the reverse strand, counting down.
GTGGACCGCTGACCCGGTGATGCAGAAGTATCGCTTTACCAACATCCGCCGCCGTGATGACCGTATGACTAGGTGGTTCATTGAGCACTTAATTGAGCCCGCCGTGACCAACGGTGATATGAACCTCTGGTTTACGCTGCTCGTGGGGCGGCTCCTGAATTGGCCCCCCACGCTGCAAGCCTTGTTAGACTTTTGTGTGTTGCCCGCCGGGCCTGAAAACTTCGACCCCGAACGCTTTGTGCAGGTGGTGGAGTCCTGCAAGGAAGACGGTGCAAAGGTGTTCGGCGGGGCGTACATGGTTTACCCAGGCACCGGGACCTATGCGTTGAAGTCCGAGTTCCTAGCTTATGAAGTGTTGCGTTCGGCCCGCCAACGGGCGGACTTAATAGACGCGGCGCTTTGGGCCGCTGGCGAGGAACCTAGCATAGAGCGCTTCACAACCCAGCTGGCGCGCTGTTTTGGGGTGAGTACTTTTATGGCTGGGCAAGTGGCCGCTGACATGAGCTACACCCCCGGCGTATTGGGCGAAGCTACCGACCTTTACACTTGGGCTCCGCTGGGACCGGGGAGCCAGAAAGGCCTCAACTACCTCAACCGGCGTGACTTGCAAAAGTCATGGCGTCAGTTTGACTTCAACGCCGCGCTCATCGAGGCTAACAGCCTCATATGTGGCGAATTGGATATAACGGACTTGACGCTACACGACGTTCAAAACACTATGTGTGAGTTCAGCAAGTACGCCGGTGCTATACTCGGCGAGAGTACCCCGAAAACATTATACACACCCGAAGGAGCGTATTGATCATGGAAATAACTGTACGTAACGTTAACCAGGCGTTCAGCGAGCTGTTTTGGCGGCTCAAGGCGCTCAACCTCCGACCCGAGCCTACTCGCAACGGGCCTGCGTTGGTGTTCCCCGAGCCGGTGATCACCACCTACACTTGCCCGCTGGAGCGGGTGTTGTTTCACCCCGGGCGCGACTGCAACCCGGTATTTCACTTGCTGTAGTCGATAAGGATACTGGCGGGGCGACGGGATGTAGCGTTCTTGCAGCAGTTTAACAGCAAAATTGGTCAATATTCCGACGACGGCAAAGTGTTTAACGCGGCTTACGGCTACCGGCTACGCACCCACTTTGGGCGCGACCAGCTGGTGGAGGTTATTCAGCTGTTACGCCGCGACCCCACCACGCGCCAAGCGGTGTTGCAGATATGGGACCCGGCGGACCTCACCAAAAAGACAAAAGACAAGGCGTGCAACGTGGAAGTGGTATTCGACACCCGGGGCGGTCGGCTCAACATGTCTGTGTTCAACCGCAGCAATGATGCCTGGTACGGGGCCTACGGAGCCAATGCAGTACACTTTAGCATACTACAGGAGTTTGTGGCGTGTTCGGTAGGGTTGCGCGCCGGGGTCTACCGCCAAGTCAGCAACAACCTCCACCTCTACACCGAGTTGTACGACGCTAAGAAGTACATCGACTTGCCGCCCGACCCCGAGGCCTACGATCACTATTCGGCGGGCGTAGTGCGTCCGTCCCCGCTGATGCTTAACGGGGAGTTCAAGTCATTCCTGCAGGACTGCGAACGGTTTTGTCAAGACCCCTTTGAGCCTTCGGCGGTGTACGTTCACCCGTTCCTCAAGCATGTTGCACAACCTATGGCTATGGTCAGTCGGGTGCGCAAGACCGGCGCGGGCGACGGGCGCGGCTACGCCGCCAAGATTCTCAGCGAAGACTGGCGCCGCGCGACCATGGAGTGGATTGTGAGGCGCGACAAGCTCAAATCTTGAAGGGTATGTTGATTGCAAAATACAATCGCACCGGGGGCGGGGAGCTGCCCTATAATCGCGTTGAGCTGATAACTTTTTAACTGGAGAACTGAAGATGAGACCTGTCGTACCCGTCAACTGGCCTTTCCGCACCTACAACGGTGTGAAGGTGCCGCGCCCACCCCGCCCCCCTAAGCCCGTCTACCCCGACGCTCCGTTTTGATTCATCCTTAGTCGGGCTAGGTTATAATTCGTTTAAACCAACACCAGCTAAATATGAATTCAAGTTTTTCAATAAAAGAGATGATAATGTCAGTTGTGGGTATTGTGACTCGAGAAACCACGCCTTATGTGTATTTGCTCATCGAACGTAGTTCCGGTAACTGGTATATCGGCAGTAGGGTAGCTAATGGATGCCACCCACGTGAATTGGGAATGTCGTATTTTACATCAAGCAAAACGGTAAAACCGTTATTCAAGGCCAATCCTTCTAAGTTTGTTACGTCAATCCTCTATATCGGACATGATGCGGTTCTTCGTGAATCTCAATTTTTGAAAGCGATAAACGCGAAAGCGAGTGGTTGTTCTTACAATTTGCAAAACGGTGACGGTAAATTCGATCCTAAAAAAGCAGCTGAAATCACGGTTTCTAAAAAACTAGGAGTACACGCTAGGTCGGCATCTCAAATGACGTTGGACAGTACAAAAATGGTGAATATACATAGACCCGCCAAAACCGGTATATTTACCCCGGGAGCAGCAGAAAGGGGGAGGAAAACTCAAGCGTTGTTAGGTTTGGCAGCGTTTGATCCGAAAAACAGATCTAAAGGAGGTGTGACAAGTGGGAACAACGCGAAATTTAAT
>JBPCSW010000063.1:0-2669 GCA_051006675.1 Fluviibacter sp. | reverse complement strand
GGGCAGCGGCGCAATGGCGGCTTCGTCAACGTGTGCCTGATTGGCAACAAAAGGTTGTTTGGCGTTCATGGGTTTTCCTTAACGATTCTCTTTGGGGTTATTTATGAAGCGATGCACAGGGCATGCGTATGGTGAACGGGGCCGTGACCCGTTTGCGGCGTGCGGCTAATTTCTAATGTATCGGCTCTACGGATGGCTGCTTGCAGCCACGCATGAGCGTGTGCAACGGCGGTAGGTATGCCGCTACATTGCGGGAGCAATGCCGTGATTGCGGCAGATAAGGCACAACCGGTGCCATGGGTATGCCGGGTGTCGAAACGCTCGGCGCGCAGTTCGATCATCCGATCACCATCGTAGAGGAGATCGATGAGTTCGCCGCCGGGCAGATGGCCGCCCTTGAGCAGAATCCAGCGATTGTTTTCCTGCTTCAGCAAACGGTGCAGGCGTTCGCAGGTGCGTGTCATTTCCTTCGGTGTTTCCGGGCCGCGTTCGTTGAGCAGTGCGCCGGCTTCGGGCAGATTCGGTGTGAGCACCCGTGCCAGCGGAATCAGTGCATCGCGTAGCAGCCCGGTGGCTTCTTTATTAAGGAGTGCGTCGCCACTCTTGGCGATCATCACCGGGTCGAGTACGAGATTGTCCTGTTGGTGTTTCGCTAGCTTTTCAGCAACGACTTGAACGTTGGTGGCCTGGCCGAGCATGCCAGTTTTGACGGCGCTGATTTCAACATCCGCCAGTAGTGTATCGATTTGTGCGCCAACGAATTCGGCAGAAGGGAGCTGCACGGCGGTCACGCCCTGCGTACTTTGTGCAGTAAGTCCAGCGACCACGCCGCAGCCATACGCACCGAGTGCGGTAAAGGTCTTGATGTCGGCGAGCAGACCGGCGCCACCGCTCGGGTCGATACCGGCAATCGATAGCACCTTGGGCGGGGCAGCTTTAAATAGCCGGCGCGTGTTGCCCTGACCGTTGTCTCGATCATCGGGCGTTGCAACCGCAGTGAATAAATCCAGAATCATTCGTTTCCCTACGCCGGTATTAGCCGGATCAGGTGCCAAGGGTCTCTCTCAGCCCAAACAGCGGGCACCCCTAACGATCAGAAAGCAGTCGGCAGAGTATGCTGACCATGCAGAAGGTTGAAATTAAAGTAAAACTCTGTGTACTGCAAGCGTTGCGACGTGCTTAGGCACCGAGTTTGGCAAACTCGGCATCGGCCGCAGCAATCGTCTTTTCGATATCGGCCGTCGTGTGCGTTGCGCTGACGAAACCGGCCTCAAACGCCGAAGGTGCAAAGTAATGCCCTTCACCCGGCACGTCTAGCATGGCATGGAAGAAGCGGTTGAAGCGGGCGCTGTCAGTTTCCATGACCTCGGCATAGCTGGTCGGCGGTGTTTCACGGAAATAGAGGCCAAACATGCCGCCCACGGCTTGCGCCGAGAAGGCAACGCCGTGCTTACGGGCGTTGGCAGTGAGGCCATCAGTTAATTGGCGGGTCCGCTGGGCTAGAGCTTCGTAGAAACCCGGTGCGCGGAGTTTTTTCAGCGTGGTCAGACCCGCAGCCACGGCCACCGGGTTGCCGGACAGGGTGCCGGCCTGATACACCGGGCCCAGCGGTGCCAGGCAGGTGAGGATATCTTTGCGACCACCAAAAGCGGCCAGCGGCATGCCGCCGCCGACGATTTTGCCCAGCGTGGTCAGGTCCGGGGTGATGCCGTAATGGCCTTGAACGCCTTGGAGACCCACGCGGAAACCCGTCATTACTTCATCAAAAATCAGTATGGCACCCACGCGGGTACAACCATCGCGTAGGGCTTGCAAAAAGGCCTTGCCCGGATCAACCAGATTCATATTGCCGGCGATAGGTTCAACGATCACGGCGGCCAGCTTATCGGCGTACTTTTCAATGGCTTCGTTAAAGGCTTCAATATCGTTATAAGGTAGCACCAGTGTATGCGCGGCCACATCAGCCGGCACGCCACCGGATGAGGGGTTGCCGAAGGTCAGTAGACCGGAGCCTGCCTTCACCAGCAGACTATCGGCATGGCCGTGGTAGCAGCCTTCGAACTTGATAATCAGGTCACGGCCGGTAAAACCGCGGGCCAGACGGATGGCGCTCATGGTGGCTTCGGTGCCAGACGAAACGAGGCGCACCATTTCCAGTGATGGCAGCATCTCGCAGAGCAGATCCGCCATCTCGACTTCGGCGCCGGTCGGCGCACCAAAAGTCAGGCCGCGAGCAGCGGTGGTCTGTACGGCTTCGAGCACGTCTGGATCGGCGTGGCCCAGAATCAGTGGCCCCCAGGAACCAACGTAGTCGATATACACCTTGCCATCCGCGTCCGTTACGCGCGGGCCTTTGCCTGATGCGAAGAAGCGGGGCGTACCGCCAACGCCACGGAAAGCGCGAACGGGAGAGTTCACGCCACCGGGAATGTGGCGTTGGGCTTCGGCGAAGAGTTGTTCGTTGCGGCTGGTCATAATAAGTACCGATTCGATTGAATGCGTTTAGAGAATTAGAGAAGAGCAGGTTCTGCGCGAAGTTGCTGAATGCGGTTTGCAATCTGTTCAGCTGTGGTGGGCCGGTCAGGGCTGCCGAAGATTTCAGAAATCAGGGCAACAGCATCCACCAGGCCGCTGATCTCGGTGATATTGTCGCAGGTGATGCCGCCAAT
>JBPCSW010000062.1:0-3054 GCA_051006675.1 Fluviibacter sp. | reverse complement strand
GATATTAGTATGTTGGTACAGGAAATACTCAAACTCAAAGGTAATGTGCTCTTTACCACCCACTCGGGTGCAAGCCTGGCGCAAGCGGTTGAAGCCTTAACTGAACATGATGCCGGTTCGCTGGTCGTGATGGACGGTGGCGAGATGACAGGGCTGATTACGTTCCGCGAGGTGCTCCAGGCCGTTGGCAAGACCAAGGGTGATCTGTCGGCGTTGACGGTTGCCGACTTCAAAGTGACCCAGCCAGTCGTTGCGCGTCCTGATATGCCGATCGAAGCCGTTCGCGAGTTGCTTGTTAACCATCACCAACGCTATGTGCCGGTGATGGATGCCAAGGTGCTGATGGGCGTGGTGTCGTTTATGGACGTTGCGAAAGCGGTTCTGGAAGAGCAGGGGTTCGAAAACCGGATGCTCAAGAACTTTATCAAGAACTGGCCAGCAGAGGAGAGCAACGACTAAGTTGTTGTTGCCTCCCCGCTAAAGCCAGCGAATTTCGCTGGCTTTATTTTTTCTGATGCGCGTCAGCGATGAGAACAGCTAAGACGCAAGAAGCCATTCGGGTTTCTGCGTTATCAGCACGCGATGTCAGGATGATAGGTACCTTGGCGCCCAGTACGATACCAGCAGGCACTGCACCGGCAAGATATTCAAGTTGCTTGGCGACCATATTGCCGGATTCCAGATCGGGAACGACCAGAATATCCGCAAAACCTGCCACCAGAGATTTGATGCCCTTGGTTTTAGCGGCTTCTAGCGAGACGGCATTATCAAAAGCCAGAGGGCCGTCCAGTATGCCGCCCTTGATTTGACCACGATCTGCCATTTTGCAGAGTGCAGCAGCATCCAGCGTTGATTGAATTTTGGGGTTAATGGTTTCTACTGCAGAGAGAATCGCAACGCGCGGCTCTTTAACACCCAGAATATGAGCCAGATCAATCACATTCTGAATGATGTCGGCCTTGGCTTCCAGATCAGGGTGAATGTTGATGGCTGCATCGGTAATGAGCAGGGGCTTGGCATAGGTTTGTACGTCCATGCGGAATACATGAGACAGGCGGCGCGCCGTTCTTAAACCCGTGGTTCGATCCACAACAGCGCTCATCAATTCATCTGTGTGCAGGCTGCCCTTCATTAGTGCCTGTGCTTCGCCTTTACGGGCAAGCTCTACACCAATGCGTGCAGACTCTTGACTGTAGGCCGTATCGATCAGTCGATAAGGCTCGATGTCTAATTCCAGAGTCTCTGCCAATTGGCGAATTCGAGCGGATGGTCCAATGAGAATGGGCTGAATCAGGCCACGCTCTGCAGCGAGAACTGCTCCCCGTAGTGATTCATCATCACAGGGATGAATAACGGCTGTGCAGACGGCTGCTTTGCCTTCCGCCTGAGCAATAAAGCCCTGGAACCGTTTGTCGCGAGTAGATAAGGTGGCTTCAGGTACGCATAGTTGCTGGCGCACGATTTTTTCTGAGGGTGCCAGCACTTCCAGTGTGCCGGTCACCGCCCGTAAACCACTTTCGAGCAGCACCTCGGCATCAAACAATACATGCTGTGTGCGTTCGTATTTGCGTTCGACGGTGATTTTAAAGGTCACCGTATCGCCCACGGTAACCGGTCGTAAATAACGCAGGTTTTGATCGACAAGAATGGTGCCCAGACCGGGCAATTCGCTCCCGAGCAGATTGACCAGCATGGCACCCGACCACATCCCGTGTGCGACAACCTCGCGATAGATGCTGCTGTCGGCAAATTCCGGATCCAGCATGGTCGGATTGGCATCACCCGTTGCTGCGGCAAACAGGCGCAAGTCTTCAATAGTCACGGTGCGCGTTACAGAGGCGTGGTCGCCCACTTTTAATTCACTAAACGGGTGGTTCTCGATGAGACCGCCGCAGAATTTTTCTAGGCTGGAGGTGTGTGGCATGAATTACTCTAAAGTCAGTAAAGAATATGGCGTCCGCCATCAACGACAATAACGTCACCGGTAATACCGCGCCCTGCAGGGCTGGCCAGCAGTGTTGCCAATGCGCCGACCTCTTCAATGGTTACCAGCCTGCGTAGCGGTGCATGTTCAATGCTGTCTTTCATCAGGTGATCAAATTCAAGAATACCGGAGGCGGCACGCGTTGCAATAGGACCTGGAGAAATTGCATTAACGGAAATGTTTTTTGGGCCAAGCTCTGCTGCCAGTGCACGCGTGGCAGCTTCAAGAGAGGCTTTGGCGAGTCCCATGATGCCGTAGTGGGGTGCTACGCGATTAGCGCCTTCATAGCTCATCGTTAGTAGCGCGCCGCCATCCTTCATCAAAGGAGCGGCATGGCGGGCTAGACGAATCAGACTATGGCAGGAAATATCCATAGCCCGGGCAAATCCATCACGGCTGGTATCCAGAACGGAGCCGTGCAGATCTTCCAGTGGTGCAAAGGCAATAGAGTGCAGCACGAAATCCAGTTTTCCCCATTGCCGTTCGATTTTTTCAAAGAGGGCAGCCATGTCGGCATCATTTTCTACATCGAGCGCATGGATGATCGACGCATCAACATTTTCTGCAAGGGGGCGAACGTGCGGCTCTGCCTTGGCATTCAGATAGGTCACTGCGAGTTCGGCGCCCGCCGCTCGGAAGGCCTCTGCACAACCCCACGCAATACTGTGTTGGTTGGCAATGCCAACCACAAGTCCTTTGAGCCCCTTGAGTGTCGTGTTCGATGTTTCTAGCGGCATATTTATTCCTGAATTAGATAAATTCTATAGGCGTTATGTTGCGCCGCAACGAGGATCCGTGCAAGGGGATTCGCCCGTGTAATCGATTAATTTTTTGTGACATCATCTTTTGCAGTCTAGGATAATGACAAATTGCCAATTCAAGACGGATCCATGACTCAAACTGCATTACCTGAACAGCGCCATTACATGACGCCCGGCGGCCATCGCCGGTTGTGTGATGAACTGGAATACCTTGTTAAAACCGAGCGCCCGAAAATCGTGGAAATTGTCTCATGGGCCGCTTCTAACGGCGATCGTTCGGAAAACGGGGATTATCTCTACGGCAAAAAG
>JBPCSW010000061.1:0-6082 GCA_051006675.1 Fluviibacter sp. | reverse complement strand
GCGTTAGCCTATGTGCTGATTGAAGGCCCGGACGCCGAGGATGCGCCGAAGTCTCATGATGGATGTGCCTGCTGATGATGCATCGCCGACAATTTTTATCTCAAGTTTTAACCGTTGCTCTGGCCTCTGGCCTGGGTATTGCTTTGAGCGCCTGCTCTGAAAGGAAACAAAAAATGACATTGAAGATTGAAGATCTGGAAGTGGGTACGGGTGCCGAGGCACAAGCGGGTCAGATGGTTACGGTGCATTACACCGGTTGGCTGACGGATGGTCAGAAGTTTGATTCAAGCAAAGATCGCAATGATCCGTTCGTATTCCCACTGGGTCAGGGTATGGTTATTAAGGGTTGGGATCAGGGCGTGGTTGGCATGTAGGTGGGCGGCAAGCGCAAGCTGACGATTCCGCCAGAGTTGGGCTATGGCGCACGTGGTGCCGGTGGCGTCATCCCCCCGAACGCCACACTAGTCTTCGAAGTCGAACTTTTAGGCACGAAGTAATTTGCCATGAGTGACCCCGTTCGGCTTTCGAAGCTCATGGCTGAGCGCGGGCTTTGCTCGCGCCGTGAAGCCGATAGCTACATCGAACGCGGATGGGTGTTGGTTGATGGTGCGGTGGTCGATACGTTGGGTACGAAGGTGCTGCCCAACGTGTCGATTGAACTGAAGAATTCTGCGCAGAGTGCCCAGGCCAAACGCGTAACGATTCTGCTGCATAAGCCTGTGGGCTATGTTTCCGGTCAACCAGAGCCGGGCTGTACGCCAGCAGTGCAACTCATTGGTGGTGCATCACGTTGGGTGGAAGATCCTTCTGTACGGCAACAGCCATTTGCGCATGGCATGTTGCGCAATCTGGCACCGGCCGGTCGGCTGGATGTGGACTCTACCGGCTTGCTGGTGATGACACAGGATGGTCGTGTAGCCCGCCAGTTGATTGGTGATGATTCAGACGTTGATAAAGAATATCTGGTGCGCGTGACTGGCAAGCTATCGGCAGATGGTTTGAAGCTGTTGAATCATGGTTTGTCGCTGGATGGTAAGAAACTTCGTCCAGCCAAGGTGAACTGGCAGAACGAAGATCAGCTGCGTTTTGTGTTGCGCGAAGGCCGCAAGCGGCAGATCCGCCGGATGTGTGAGCTGGTTGGCTTGCGCGTCGTTGGTTTGAAGCGCATTCGTATTGGCAAGATTAAATTGGGCAATCTGCCTGTGGGGCAGTGGCGCTTGCTGGGGGCAGACGAAGGCTTTTAATTAGCCTGAGTGTCTTAGGGGCGCGTTAGGCGTTCTAGTTCTTGCAGTGTGGCGATTGCTTCATCCCGATGTTTGCCGCACATCTCTGCTGATGCCTTAAGTCCGCTACAACACGCAGGGCGGCTGGGCTGGCCAAAAATTTTGCAGCGATAATCTGCACCCAACTGCATGCAAGGCACGCCAGCGGGTTTGCCACTGGGCATACCGGGAATGGCGCTGCTGATGGAAGGCGCAATACAACAGGCGCCGCAGTTGGGGCGGCAATCCATAGCGGCGCTATCGTCGTCCAAGCGGGTTATTGACCCGCCTTGCCCCAGCTGTCGCGCAGCGTGACGGTACGGTTGAATACCGGCTTGCCGGGTTGTGTATCGAATCGATCAGCAACGAAGTATCCGTGACGTTCAAACTGGAAGATGGTTTCCGGCGCAACATTGACGAGGCCACCTTCTACTTGGGCTCGGATCCTGGCAACGCTGTCTGGATTCAGGTCATCAAGGAAGTCACGCACTTCACCCTCTGGCGTATCCGGTAGCTTGCCGCCCGGATTGGCGCGTTTGAAGAGACGGTCATAGAGACGCACTTCGGCGGCGCAGGCATGCGGCACAGAGATCCAGTGGCTATTGCCCTTAACCTTATAGTTGTCGGCGCCCGGCGTGCCACTCTTCGAGTCTTCGAAGTAAGTGGCGTAGACGGTGGTAACGTTGCCGTCGGCGTCTTTGTCGCAACCGGTACACTCGATAACGAAACCGTAACGCAGTCGAACCTTATTGCCCGGATAAAGCCTGTGGAAGCCTTTCGGCGGTTCTTCGGAAAAATCTTCACGCTCGATCCAGAGTTCGCGTGAGAACGGAATCTCGCGCTTGCCGAGTTCCGGTTTGAGCGGATGGTTCGGGGCGTGACAGAGCTCCGATTGGCCTTCGGGGTAATTGGTGATGACCAGTTTGATCGGGTCGAGTACCGCAATACGGCGCTCTGCGGCAATGTTGAGATCTTCACGCATGCAATCTTCGAGCACGGTGTAATCAATTAGTGAATCTGACCGCGACACGCCAATACGATCGGCAAAGAGGCGGAAACCAGCCGGGGTGTAACCTCGACGGCGCGCGCCAACCAGTGTGGGCATGCGTGGGTCATCCCAGCCCTGTACGTGATTCTCTTCGACGAGCTGAATGAGCTTGCGTTTCGATAGCACAACGTAGGTGAGATTGAGACGGGAGAATTCGTACTGCTGCGGCAGTGGGGTGTTCAGACAGCCTAGTTCAGCCAGGCGTTCATTCAGCCAGTCGTAGAGTGGTCGGTGCGATTCGAACTCCAGCGTGCAGATGGAGTGGGTGACGTTTTCTAGGCTGTCCGATACGCCATGCGTGAAGTCGTACAGGGGATAGATGCACCAGGTATCGCCCGTGCGGTGATGGTGGGCATGTCGAATGCGGTAGGCCAATGGGTCGCGTAGATTGATGTTTCCGGAAGACATGTCAATCTTGAGGCGGAGTACCAGACTGCCATCACCGAATTCTTTAGCCTTCATGCGGCGAAAAAGATCCAGGCTTTCAGCAGCGGGACGATCTCGCCATGGCGAATTGGTGCCGGGTTGGGTGAGCGTGCCACGATTCTGGCGAATTTCGTCGGCGCTTTGTTCGTCTACGTACGCATGACCTGCTTCGATGAGCTTTTCGGCAAACTGGTAAAGCCAGTCGAAATAGTCCGAAGCGAAGTAGAGGTTGGTTTCATTCTGGAATTGCCAGCCAAAGCCCAGCCACTTAACGGATTCAATGATGGAATCGACGTATTCCTGCTCTTCCTTGGCCGGGTTGGTGTCGTCGAAGCGCATGTGGCAGGCGCCACCGAAGCGCTCGGCTAGGCCGAAGTTCAGGCAGATTGATTTAGCGTGACCAAAGTGCAAGTAGCCATTAGGCTCTGGCGGAAAACGCGTACGAATCGCGGCTGGGTCAAGCGCCCCGGTTTTTTGCTGCGCTGCCGGGCCCGGTTTTCCTGACCAATGACGGTTAGCGTATTTGCCATCGATCAATCCCTGTTCGACCACTTGCACCAGGAAGTTGGAGGCGGCAGGGGTTGCTGTAGCAGGAGATTTTTCGTGGCTCACGATGGTGTCGCTAGAATTAAAAATATTGCGATGCATTTTACCGCATTCGATCCCGCGCGGCCGTTAAAATAGCGGCTATGAGAGGTTCTGCTCCTGCCAAAACTAGCCCCAAAACTGCCGCTTTGATTGCTGCACGTGAGGCACGGCTGGCACTCATGGCGGGAAATATCGATTTTCCTGAGGCCTTGCCGGTCAGTGGGCGTAAAGAAGAGATTGCCTCGGCCATTATGGCCAACCCGGTGGTGATTGTCTGTGGCGAAACGGGATCCGGTAAAACGACGCAACTTCCGAAGATCTGCCTTGAGATAGGGCGGGGTGTTCAGGGGCTCATTGGGCATACACAGCCAAGGCGTCTGGCGGCACGTTCCGTTGCGCGCCGCGTGGCGGAAGAGCTGGACACTCGGGTGGGTGAAGGCGTTGGCGTGAAAATCCGTTTTCAGGATCGAACCGCGCCAGACTCGCTGATTAAACTGATGACCGATGGCATTCTGCTGGCCGAGTCACAGCACGACCCACTGCTTAAAGCCTACGATACGATCATCATCGATGAGGCACATGAACGCAGCCTGAATATTGATTTTCTGCTGGGGTATCTGAAACGCTTGTTGCACAAGCGCCCGGATCTGAAGGTGATTATTACCTCGGCGACGATTGATGCCGATCGATTTTCGCGGCACTTTATGATCAATGGCAAACCGGCGCCGGTAATTGAAGTTTCCGGTCGGCTTTATCCGGTAGAGGTGCGTTGGCGGCCAATTGAAGACCCCCGCGACCACAAAGTAGCGGCAAAGATTGGGCAGTTGCCTCCTCGCGAGCCGGCAAAATCCACTCGAGAAGAACGCGAGGCCGATGAAGACCGTCTGTATGAAGCCATTAGCGAAGCGGTTGATGAGCTCGCTCGCTGTGGCAGCGGTGATGTATTGGTGTTCTTGCCTGGCGAACGTGAGATTCGTGATGCCGCCGAAGTGCTGCGCAAGCGTCACCCACCGCACACCGAGATTCTGCCTTTGTATTCCCGATTGTCGGCTGAAGAGCAGGATCGTGTATTCCGCGGGCATAGTGGACGGCGCGTGGTGCTGGCTACCAATGTGGCTGAGACATCGCTCACAGTACCGGGTATTCGCTACGTGGTGGATGCCGGCTTCGTACGGGTCAAACGATATTCCTATCGCAGCAAGGTTGAGCAGCTGCAGATTGAAAAGATTTCCCGCGCCGCGGCACGACAACGCGCAGGGCGTTGTGGTCGCGTGGCGGATGGCATCTGTATTCGGCTTTATGACGAATTAGATTTTGATGCGCGCGATGAGTTTACGGATCCGGAGATTCTGCGGTCGTCGCTCGCCAGCGTGATTTTGCGCATGCTGGATCTGAAGCTGGGCGATGTGACGCAGTTTCCTTTTCTCGAACCGCCGCCGGATAAGGCCATTCGCGATGGCCTGACTTTGTTGCAAGAGCTGGGTGCGGTGGATGGTCAACAACGGCTGACGCCGGTGGGTCGTGATCTTGCGCGTCTGCCTTTGGATCCGCGTTTGGGTCGCATGGTGCTGGCCGCTCGAGAAAATCACTGCCTTACCGAATTGGTGATTATTGCCAGTGCCCTGGGTGCTCAGGACCCGCGGCAGCGACCCCCCGAACAACAACAGGCCGCTGACGACGCACATCGCCGCATCATGTTTGGCCCGGAGGAACAGTCCGAATTTACTGCGTGGCTTAAACTCTGGGCCTGGTACGACGAGGCGATAAAGCACAATTCTTCCCGCAAGCTGACTCAGCTTTGCCAGAAAAATTTTCTGTCGATTCTGCGTTTGCGCGAGTGGCGCGATATCCATGGTCAATTGCATACCCTAGCGGGAGAGCTGGGTTGGAAATTCAACAGCTCTCCGGCGACTTATGAACAGATACACCGTGCACTGCTGACAGGCTTGCTGGGCAATATTGGCTGCAAGTCGGAAGAGAAGGGTGATTATCTCGGTGCGCGGGGTATCCGTTTTGTGGTGCACCCGGGGTCTTATCTACAGAAAAAGGCAGGCAAGTGGTTGGTGGCTGCCGAGCTTGCCGAAACATCCCGCCTATTTGCACGCTGTGTTGCCCGAGTGAATCCAGAGTGGATTGAGCAGATTGGTGAGCATCTGATCCGGCGTAGCTATAGCGAACCGCATTGGGAAAAGAAAGCCATGCAGGTCGTCGCATTTGAGCGCACGACATTGCATGGGCTGACGTTGCAGGCAAAGCGCCGTGTGCATTACGGCCCACTGGATGTGGCTGCATCGCGCGAGATTTTTATCCGCGAAGGCCTGGTGGCCGGCGAGATTGATCAGGCCTGGGTGAATCGCTGGCTCTTCTATAAACATAATCAGCAGTTGATTGAAGAGATCGAGCAACTGGAGCACAAACAGCGCCGGAAGGATGTATTGGTCGATGATGCGCTGATTGAAGCCTTTTACGATGCACGCATTCCGGCGGACATCGTCAATGGCGCCGGTTTTGATGCCTGGCGCCGTGAAGCGGAGAAGGCCAACCCGAAGTTGCTCTATCTGAACCGGGATGACTTGATGCGTCACGTGGCAGGTGGCGTGACGACCGATAACTTTCCGCCGGAAATTCTGATTAACGGCGTGCGCTACGATTTGTCTTATCACTTCGCGCCAGGCGCGAATGACGATGGTGTGACGCTGAATTTGCCATTGGCGCATTTGAACCGTATCCCTCAGGAAGCATGTGAATGGCTGGTGCC
>JBPCSW010000060.1:0-18914 GCA_051006675.1 Fluviibacter sp. | reverse complement strand
GGTAAAGCCCATCGCCAGGAAGGCCGCATCGCATGGCAGTTCAAACTCGGAACCTGCCACTTCGGTCATCTTGCCGCCTTGCCAATCCAGACGGACGGCCTTCAGCGCCTTGACGTTGCCCTTACCATCGGTAACAAACTCTTTCGTCGCGACAGCAAAGTCACGGCTACAGCCTTCGTCATGCGAGGTCGAGGTACGTAGCTTGATCGGCCAGTAAGGCCAGACCAGTGGCTTGTGTTCCTGCTCCGGTGGCATCGGCATCAGTTCAAACTGAGTGACCGAAGCAGCGCCGTGACGATTAGAGGTGCCCACACAGTCCGAACCGGTATCACCACCGCCGATGACGATAACGTGCTTGCCCTTCACGTTGATCGGGTTAGCTTTACCCTGCTGGACTTCCTTGTTCTGAGGAATCAGGAATTCCAGTGCGGCATACACACCCGTGAGTTCACGGCCCGGCACTGGCAGATCGCGCGGCACTTCCGAACCGGCGGCCAGAATGACGGCATCAAAATCCTTTTGCAGCTGTTCGGCCGACACAAAGCTTTCAGCATCATTGTTGATGCCGGCCGGCAGTTCTTTGGAACCCACCAGCACTTTGGTCTTGAAGGTTACGCCTTCGGCTTCCAGCTGAGTCACACGACGATCAATCATCGCCTTTTCCATCTTGAAGTCAGGAATACCGTAACCAAGCAGACCACCGATGCGATCGCTCTTTTCAAAAACCGTGACATCATGACCCGCACGTGCCAGCTGCTGCGCAGCAGCCAGACCAGCCGGGCCAGAGCCAATAATGGCAACACGCTTGCCGGTTTTAGACGATGCCGGCTGCGGCACAACCCAACCCGAAGCCCACGCCTTGTCGATAATGGCACGTTCGATTGACTTGATGCCTACCGGCAACACATTGATACCCAGCGTACAGGCCGCTTCACACGGTGCCGGACAAATACGACCCGTAAATTCCGGGAAGTTATTGGTCGAATGCAGCACATCAATCGCTTCGCGCCATTTGCCGTGATAAACAAGATCATTCCAATCGGGAATGATGTTGTTGACCGGGCAGCCATTGTTACAGAACGGAATACCGCAATCCATACAACGTGCGCCCTGCTGCTTTGCCGATGCATCATCTAGCGCAGCAACAAACTCACGGTAATGTTTTTTGCGGGCGTCCGGCTTTTCGTAGGTCTCGCTCAGTCGCTCGAATTCGAGGAATCCAGTCGGCTTTCCCATTACACAGCCTCCTTCACCTTGGCGTTTTTCTTGATGTCATCGAGGGCGCGACGATATTCGTGCGGCATCACCTTGATGAACTTGGCGCGATGCTTGTCCCACTGGTCAAGCATGCTCTTGGCGTGTTGCGAACCAGTCCACTCCACGTGCTTGGCAATCAGCTCTTTGAGCAGATCTTCATCGCGCATGGTGAGGTGACGCAGATCGACGGCACCATATTCAGTATCTTCACCGAACTCTGATGCATCGGCGGCGGCACGCTCAGCTGGCAGCGGCTCAAGAGCGACTTGTGCCATGTTGCAACGGCTGGCGAATTTGCCATCCACGTCGTAGACGTAAGCAAAACCACCCGACATGCCCGCACCGAAGTTACGACCTGTCTCACCCAGCACCACAACCGTACCACCGGTCATGTATTCACAACCGTGGTCACCAACGCCTTCAACAACCGCCGTTGCGCCGGAGTTACGAACGGCAAAACGCTCGCCACCCACACCGCTGAAATAGGCTTCGCCATCGGTCGCACCGTACAGCACGGTATTGCCAACGATGATGTTGTCTTGGGTTTCGCCGCGGAAAGCTGCTGGCGGACGAACCACAATACGGCCACCCGACAGACCCTTACCGACATAGTCGTTGCCTTCACCCTCAAGGACGAAGTTCACGCCCTTGGCCAGGAAGGCACCGAAGCTCTGACCGGCGGTGCCGTGCAGACGAATGGTCAACGTACCATCTGGCAGGCCTTCACCGCCATGACGCTTGGCGATTTCGCCGGACAGCATCGCGCCCGCGCTGCGGTTCAGGTTGCGAATCGGGAAGTCCAGCGTTTGCTTTTCTTTACGACCAATGGCTGGTTGCGCGGCGCGAATCAGTTCGTGATCCAGGGCACGCTCAAGGCCATGATCCTGTGTTTCTGCATGACGAATCGCCACTTCTTCCGGAACGGCAGGCATGTGGAAGATCTTGGAGAAATCCAGACCCTTAGCCTTCCAGTGCTCAATACCCGCACGCGTATCCAGCAGATCGGCACGACCGACCAGATCATCAAAGCGGCTAATACCCATCGTGGCCATCAGCTTGCGAACTTCTTCAGCAATAAAGAAGAAGAAATTGACAACGTGCTCTGGCTGACCGCTAAAGCGCTTGCGCAGCTCTGGGTCTTGCGTTGCCACGCCCACTGGACAGGTGTTCAGGTGACACTTACGCATCATGATGCAACCGGTAACCACGAGTGGCGCTGTTGCAAAACCGAATTCATCCGCACCCAGCAATGCGCCAATTACAACATCGCGGCCAGTTTTGAGCTGACCATCTGTTTGCAGGCGGACGCGGCCGCGCAGACGATTGAGCACCAGGGTTTGCTGAGCTTCGGCCAGGCCAAGCTCCCAAGGGGCGCCACAATGCTTCACCGATGAAATCGGCGATGCACCGGTGCCGCCGTCATGGCCAGCCACAACAATGTGATCAGCCTTGGCTTTAGCAACACCAGCAGCTACTGTACCCACACCGACTTCCGACACCAGCTTCACAGAAACCGAAGCCACCGGGTTGGTGTTCTTCAGATCGTGGATCAACTGTGCCAGATCTTCGATCGAGTAGATGTCATGGTGCGGCGGTGGCGAAATCAGACCAACACCCGGCACCGAGTGGCGCAGGAAGCCGATGTATTCACTGACCTTGTGACCTGGCAACTGCCCGCCTTCGCCCGGCTTGGCACCTTGTGCCATTTTGATCTGAATCTGATCAGAGTTAGCCAGGTATTCGGCAGTAACACCGAAACGACCCGATGCGACCTGCTTGATCGCTGAACGCAGCGAATCACCCGCCTTCAGCTCAAGATCCGCTTCAATACGACCTTTGCCGATAATGTCGGAGAGCTTTTCACCCGCCTTAACTTTACGGAAACGATTAGCATCTTCGCCACCTTCACCGGTATTCGACTTGCCGCCGATACGGTTCATGGCAACAGCCAGCGTGGTATGGGCTTCGG
Source organism: Fluviibacter sp. (assembly GCA_051006675.1). Classification (GTDB taxonomy): domain Bacteria; phylum Pseudomonadota; class Gammaproteobacteria; order Burkholderiales; family Rhodocyclaceae; genus Fluviibacter. Next base: position 15,688 of record JBPCSW010000060.1, on the reverse strand, counting down.
TTGAAATCGAACCCAACGACATGGCGCCTGTTGCAAAACGCTTCACGATTTCGCTGGCTGGTTCAACTTCGTCGATGCTGATCGACGGACCCGCTGGCTTGATCTCGAACAAACCACGCAGCGTCATGTGACGTTTGGTCTGATCATTAATGATCTGCGCGTACTCTTCGTAAGTTTCGAATTTTCCCGAACGTGTCGAGTGCTGCAGCTTGGCAATCGCATCCGGCGTCCACATGTGCTCTTCACCACGGACACGGTAAGCATACTCACCACCGGTTTCCAGCAGGTTAGCCAGCACCGGATCGTGTTCAAAAGCGCTTTGGTGAACGCGCAGGGCTTCATCAGCCACTTCTTCCAGACCAATACCTTCCACCTGGGTGGCGGTACCGGCAAAGAAGTTGCCAATAAACTCTGACGACAAGCCGATGGCTTCAAAAATCTGTGCACCGTTATACGATTGGTATGTCGAAATACCCATCTTCGACATCACCTTGCGCAGGCCCTTGTTCACAGCCTTGATGAAGCGCTTGCCAGCCTCGTAGGCCGACAGTTCGCCCGGTAGATCACCGGCAACGGCAGCAATGGTATCAAATGCCAGCCACGGGCATACGGCTTCTGCACCGTAACCGGCGAGGAGCGCAAAGTGATGTACTTCGCGCACCGAACCCGAATCAACGACTAGGCCGGTGGACGTACGCAGACCGGTCTTCACCAGATGCTGATGTACAGCGCTGGTTGCCAGCAAGGCCGGAATCGGCGCGCGCTGACGATCAACATTGCGATCCGACAGAATCAGCACGTTGAATCCTTCACCCACACTGGCTTCCGCACGGGCGCACAACGCGTCGAGCGCAGCCTGGCAACCAGCGGTACCTTCGCTAGCCGGGAAGGTGATGTCCAGCACCAAGGCGCGGAACTTGCTGTTCGTAAGCTTGTCGATCTGACGCAGCTTGGCCAGATCGGCCGAGGTCAGCACTGGCTGTTCTACTTCCAGGCGCAGTGGCGGCTCTTCACCTGCCTTGACCTCAATACCCAACAGATTCGGACGCGGACCAATGAACGACATCGTCGACATGACGATTTCTTCACGGATCGGGTCGATCGGTGGATTGGTCACCTGGGCAAACAGCTGTTTGAAGTAGTTATAGAGCGGCTTATTCTTATCCGACAGCACCGGCAGCGGGCTATCGTTACCCATGGAACCTGTGGCTTCTTCAGCGTTGCTGGCCATAGGCGCCAGGATGAACTTGATGTCTTCCTGGGTGTAACCAAATGCCTGTTGTGTGTGCAGCAGCGACTCGCGCAGACCTTCGCTATCTTCCACTTCCGGCAGCGTATGCAGATGCTGGCGGCTCTTTTCGATCCACTGACGATATGGACGCGCGGTCGAAATGCTGCGCTTTAGTTCTCCGTCATCAACAATGCGGCCCTGTTCGAGGTCGATGAGGAACATCTTGCCCGGTTGCAGACGCCACTTCTTGTTCACTTCTTCCTGCGGGAAAGTCAGCACGCCCATTTCCGAGGCGAGCATGACAATGCCGTCATCGGTGATCTGATAACGTGCTGGGCGCAGACCATTACGGTCCAGCGTGGCGCCAATCATGCGACCATCGGTGAAGGCTACGGCGGCAGGGCCGTCCCACGGCTCCATCATGGCAGCGTTGTATTCGTAGAACGCACGACGCTCTTCGTCCATCAGCGGGTTTTCGGCCCAGGCTTCCGGAATCAACATCATCATGGCTTGTGGCATCGAGTAGCCACCCATGACCAGCAATTCCAGCGCATTATCGAAACAGGCAGAGTCCGACTGACCTTCAACGATCAGCGGCCACAGCTTGTCCAGATCTTCCGCCAGCCAATCCGAGGCCATAGCCTTCTGGCGGGCACGCATCCAGTTAACGTTACCGCGCACGGTATTGATCTCGCCATTGTGGGCGATCATGCGGAACGGGTGCGCCAGATCCCAGGTTGGGAAGGTATTGGTCGAGAAACGCTGGTGAACCAGTGCAATGCCCGACACCAGACCCGGATCCTGCAGATCCAGGAAATACGCGCCAACCTGATTGGCCAACAGCATGCCCTTGTAAACCATGGTGCGCGACGATAGCGACGGCAGATAGAACTGCTTACCATCCTCGAGCTTCAATTTGCGTACAGCATGTTCGGCGCGTTTACGCACTACAAACAGCTTGCGTTCGAAAGCGTCCTGATCTTTCAGTGATTCAGGGCGGCCAATAAACACCTGGCGCGTTACCGGCTCCAGATCACGGGCTGCCTGAGCCAGGATCGAAGTATCAACCGGCACATCGCGCCAGCCGAGAAATTCCAGACCTTCTTCATGGATGATACGAGCCAGCACCGATTCACACGCCTTGCGACCGGTAACCGATTGCGGCAGGAACACATTGCCCACAGCATAGTGACCAACTGGCGGCAAACGCAGACCCTGCTTAGCGCGTTCCGCGCGCAGGAATGCATCCGGCAGCTGAATCAGAATCCCGGCGCCATCGCCGAGCATGGGGTCATAACCTGTAGCGCCACGATGCTCGAGGTTTTCCAGGATCAGCAGACCCTTCTCGACGATATCGTGACTCTTCTCATTCTTAATGTGCGCAACAAAACCGACGCCGCAGGCATCGCGTTCGTTCACCGGGTTATATAGACCCTGACGCTCCGGTACTCCCATGTGCTTATCCTTCTATCAATCCATGAACTCGCCGGCAAACCGGCCATGCACAAAAGTGATCTCCATTTTGGGCGCAATGCACCAAAACGAACCGGCCAATATACGCCCAAACCCCCTTCCAATTCAAGACGCTGCACCGCAAAAAAGGGCAATTTCCGGAATTTTTTTAGGGAGATGGCATTAAAGCCACAGATTCTTATGCAATGAGCGTGCCAAAAGCACACCAAGGGGTCGTTAAACGACCCCAAACACCCCATTCAAGGCAATTAATTAGCCGTGGGCGGTACTACACGTTTATTGGGTTCTGGCGCCAGCCCGGCAACCACGGCACCCAGAATGGCGGCATCATCAGCATCTGCTGACACGACCGCATGGCCAATAGCCTTTAATAACACCAAGCGCATCACCCCAGCGCTCACTTTTTTGTCATGGCGCATCAAATCAAGATACCGCTTCGCAGTAGCGGACGGCGTTGACTCCAGCCACGGCCCCTCGACCGGCAGCCCGACGCGCTGAAAAAGCGCCTTGATACGCTCTACCGCTGGCCAGTCTAGCCAGCCCAACTGTTCAGACAACAAAGCGGCCATCATCGTGCCGGCGGCCACGGCTTCGCCATGCAACCAGCTACCATAACCCATACCGGTTTCAATGGCGTGGCCAAAGGTGTGCCCCAAATTAAGCAGCGCCCGCTCACCTGCCTCGCGCTCATCGCGAGCCACCACTTCTGCTTTATGAGCGCACGATTGGTACACCGCTTGCGCCAGCAGCGCTTTATCCCGCTGCATCAACCCTTCGGCATGCTGTTCCAGCCAAAGGAAAAAGGCCTCATCCCGGATCAAGCCATACTTGATCACTTCCGACATGCCAGCGGCCACTTCGCGTGGCGGCAATGTATCCAGCGTGTCCAGATCGGCCAGCACCAACTTGGGTTGGTAAAACGCACCAATCATGTTCTTGCCCAAGGGGTGATTAATCGCGGTTTTACCACCCACCGAAGAATCCACCTGTGACAACAATGTGGTTGGCACCTGAATAAACGGCGCACCACGCTGATAGCAGGCTGCCGCAAAACCAACCAGATCACCAATGACACCACCACCCAGCGCAATCAACGTGGAGCCGCGTTCACAGCGATTTTCTAGCAACGCATCAAACACCGTATTCAGCGTCTCCCAGGATTTATACTCCTCCCCATCGGGGAGCACGACCGAGAATGCCGGGCAGCCCAATTCAGCCAAAGTAGCCAGCACCTTATCTAGGTACAGCGGTGCTACGGTGGTATTGGTAACGACCACGGCACCCATCTTAGGATTAAGGTGTGGCGCCCAAAGCGCGGCATTGCCCAATAGGCCACCGCCAATGTGGATCGGGTAGCTGCGCTCATCCAGCGCAACGGTCAAGGTCTGATGCGTTGTAGTCATAAGCGTTATTTTATGCCGCCCTAGCGGTCTATGCGGCTAATTTCGCCCAGAATTGCCTGAACAACCTGTTGCGGGGCGCCACGGCCAGTTTCTACCACCGCATGAGCGACCTCCCGATAAAGCGGGTCACGGACCGCATACAACTCACGCAAACGCGTCAGCGGATCTTCTACATTAAGCAATGGCCGGGTGCGATCATGTTTGGTACGCTCAGCCAGCAATTCCGGGCGGGCGTTCAAATAAACCACAAAACCATGGTTACGAAGGACTTCACGGTTTTCTGGCTTAAGCACAATTCCGCCACCCGTACTGAGCACCAGATCCTTTTCCTGCGCCAGATCTGCGAGCACTTCCTGCTCTCTGCGGCGAAACCCATCTTCGCCCTCAATCTCAAAAATAACCGGGATCGTTACCCCATTGCGCTTTTCGATTTCGTGATCGGTATCGACAAAACGCTTCCCCAAGCGTCGCGCCAGAATCCGCCCTACCGTGGATTTACCAGCGCCCATCAGGCCAACGAGAAAGATATTTTCAGGGAGTGCGATCGTCATACTCAAAATGCTCAAGGTCCCGTTGTGCCGCCCGCCACGATTTGTGGCGAAATGAACACCAGCAGTTCTCGCCGCTGTTCGGTGGTCGACCGGTATTTGAAAAAGTTGCCAATAAAAGGGATATCCCCAAGAAAGGGTACCTGCGTGACGAGATTATCCACTTTCTTGATGAAAACGCCGCCTATGGACACGGTGCCCGCATTTTCCACCAGCACATCTGTCGTAACAACCGTGCTTTTGATTGGCGGGTTCGTAGATCCAGGAATGAGTTGCATGGCCGCATAGTCGGGTTCTTCTTTGCGCACAATAAGCTTCAAACGCACTTTGCCATCCGGCGTAATCTGGGGCGTTACATCTAGGGATAACACGGCCTTTTTGAATTCCACCGTCGGAATCGTCGTACCACCAGTTTGTGCTGTGGACAGATAAGGAATCTCAGTGCCGTCTTCAATCACCGCTTTAACGTTATCACCTGTAACCACCTTGGGACTGGAAATAATCTTGCCGCGTCCATCTGACTCCAGCGCCGAAAGCTCCACATTGAGAATGCGCGACCCTGTTGGACTTAACAATGCAAAGGCCATCGTACCGGCTGCTGCGCGCGTTACGGGCAAATTAACTGAGCCCAGGGTTTGGTTAACCGAGAAGGGTTGTCCATTAACACTATTTAAAGTCTGGTAACTCGGCGTGCCGCCGGGAATCAGCCTGTTGTAATTGAGTGCCTGAGCTGCTTGAGTCGGTGGCACGTATTGTCCGCCACCGATTTGCAGGCCCCCACCGCCCATACGTACCGTATCCAAAGCGCCCAGGCGCACACCCAACTCTTCGTTAAAGGTTTCATTCGCCTCAACAATCCGTGCTTCAATCAACACTTGCCGAATAGGTTGATCAACCGACTTAATCAACAGCGCTATTTCCGAAAGCTTTAATGATGTGTCGTTAACAAACAGGGTGTTGGTACGAGAATCAACGCTGACTTTACCGCGTGGCGTTAGTTGTTCACGCACCAGTTTTTCCAGGTCGATAGCCTGAGCAAAACGTAAACGAAACGCTTCCTGCTTTAGCGGACCAATACTTTGAGCCTGCTGAGCGATTTCCATACCTACGCGCTCCTGCTCAATCGCTTCGCTTTTAGGTCGCACTATCAAAATACCATCTTCTTGTTTACCCACAAGCCCGCGCTGCTGGAAAATTGATTGCAAAACCTCTGAAGCCGGCACGTTATTCATCACGATAGTCACTTGCCCTTTAACCGCTTCACTGGCAACGATGTTGATTCCCAGCTCCCGGCCGATAAGCGCTAATACCCAACGCACATCGCCGTTCTGGATGTCCAGAGTAATGCGCGGGTTAGAGGCTCCAGAAATTGCATAAGGCACCACTAAATTAAAGGCTATGAGCAAAAGCCCTGACAGCACTAGCTTCTTGCACAAATAACGGCATTGAATTTTCATTTTTAACGACTCCGCCGAGCAATCGGCATCCATGATTCAGAACCGTCTGACTGCCGCAAACGGATGCCCTGTTTTGAAATCTCAATGATTTCAGCCTGCCGGTTACCCAACCGATCACCAGCTTTGACATTCAAAGAGCCTGCACTTCCCTCGATCACCCCCACATAGCGCCCCTTTACTTCAAGGAACCCTACGACTCGAAGCGAATCAACAGGTGCATCTGCAAAATGCCAACGCTCCTCGATAACGGCTTGACTATCGTTACCAGACGTAAATGGCTGCCCGATACGTCCAGATGCAAAAGGATCAACAACATGCTTTGCGGTATACACCGCCGGTGGTGTATCCACGAGTGTTGGCACAACCAAAGAATTGGCTGGTGGCACTAAAGGCGTTCTGCTTTGCACCCACCGAGAAGCAGCATCGTCACCTGAAACGGAACAGGCTCCCAGAAGAAAGCTGCTTCCGATACAAAACCAATCTTTAGCGTGCATCACGAGACACCTTGCCGTCTGGTTTTTTGGGCAAGTCCTTGTAACGATATGCCTTGAGCAATGATGCCAAAACAATTTGATTTACATGCGTTGCAGATGGCAACATCACCACATCCACCGTCACCAAGTGCTGCATCCTGGATACCAGCTCTAGAAACTTGGCAATTGCATTGTAATCACCGCGTAGGCGAATCTCGATAGGCAACACTACGTAATAGGCATGCACTTCTTCACCAAGCGGTTTAAAGAATTCCAGTTGCAGACCAGAATCCTTAGCCGCCTTGTTCAGCTGTGACAAAACATGTACTGATTCGAGCGCGGCTGGTATTGCATCAAGAAGCTCGCCAAACCGCTCGTGAATTGTTTCTGTTTGAATCCGGTATACCGACAACATATCAACCTGTTCGGCATACCTCAAGTAACGATTTTTGAGCAGCTCGCGCTCCACATTTTTGGCATCTATTTCGTTTAATGCGTCAGTGGAAATACTCATCGTGCTTAGCAAAACGCCAAGCACAAATACCAGGATAAGCGCCGCCACCCTATAGCGCATCGCCCAGCAAGAAATGTCGGCAATTGATTGGAGCGTCACTGCGGAATCAATTCTCAGTCGCTGGGAATTAATATCTACCAGCAATTCTTTTATGTCTTTTTTCCACCATGGCGCACCAATTTTTGCGCTCCCGCGAGCGCCATGTGTTTGCTTATATTTTCCTTTAACAGCAGCGGCTCTGGCACGAACCCAAACCATGCCATTTGCGTGTAGCTTACTTAACTTACTCATGAGAAGGATCAACGATCGTGTTATCGACGATGCCCGAAAGTCTGACCTTTCCATTTATCAAGAAGACATAGGGCGCCAGACTCTCGCCTTCCTGCACGTGTATTTCTTCCAACGCCAACGCTGTCAATCTTTCCGACTTAACTATCGATTCATAAAAGTTTGCGATCGCAGCATTGTTAACGGCTTTTCCTTCAAGCCGGAACCGTTCTCCATCCTCTTCCAGTCTCGTCAAATAAACTTCGGGCAGCATCGCCCGTGCAACGTCATCAAGAATCATGACGCTAGTAGAACGTCTAGCATCCAGCCTTTCTAGAACTTTCTGCCTTTCCAGCATGTCATCGCGCTGCTTTACAAACTGCTGAGCTTCCCGATACGCCGGAAGCATCTGTGTCACGGCAGACTGCAAACTGTTGTTATAGCTCTCAAGATAATCTAATCTCGTGACCACGATGCCATGAATAAGCAACGCTGTTAAAAACGCAAGCAACAACACCCTGCTGACCTGACGCCCCAACACCCGTTTCTGCCACATTTGTTTTTGCATCCGATGTGGCAATAAATTAAACCGGCTCGTCATGCCGCTTTCCTAAGAGCCATACCCATTGCAACCATCAATCCGTAAACAGGTGATATGCCACCCTCGATCTTCACGCATGTTTTCGGATGAATTTCTAACGTTTCATGCGACAAATTTTCAATAGTTGATGCGGCGACAGCACTCGAGTCTGCGTCAACCACTAGAAAGAGTTGTTTCAATGGCCTGCAGTTTTCAAAGTCCAAGCCTGCTCGACGGCAATATGCTTGAAGTTCTTTAGAGACTGAATCTGCCGTTAAGCCCAAATTGCTTGAGTCATCATCAGCGCTCTTAAATACGTATGAAACATGATCCAGCGCGCTCCGAGAAACTATAAAAGTTTTCTCCTCTCCTTCAATGAGCAGGCCCAAAGGATATTCGACTGATTTCAGGCTGCCTTGATCTTTTGCGCACCAAAGCGTGGCATCGTGTACGGCTTGTATATCTCGATCAACAACGCTCAATACAACACCCGCATCTTCTGCAACGATCCCTAAATCGTCGATCAAGGCTCGTTTGCAAAATGCAATATCAATGCGTTCCGTGTTCACAGATCTTCCGTCGTTGTTTTTCAGAAAATCGGCACAAATCTCCTCTGGTGGTACTGGCAAGTTAGACACGGCCTCTACCAAAGAAATCTGCTCAATCTGCTTTGTTGTCATTCCTGCAGGTATCTCAATGTTTTTAATGAAGATGCCTCCCGAAGGAATGCCAAGCGCCAATGTAAATTCGAGACCCCCTAAGCGCTCGGCAGCACAACGTAAGGCATTGACCGTCTCTCCACGATTCAACAAGCCCATATCCGTTTGATTAACGAAATCTAATCCGCACGACTCGTACACAACTTCCATAACAGTCTGAAAATTATCCATTGGCCTAGCCCGCGCGAGGCAAACGCCTGCACGACCCCACCAGGCGCCCACCACAAGTGGCTGAGCACCCGTAAACCATCTGATAAATTTGTCTCGCATTTATGTTTTTTAATTTTGCCTTGAAGTTTACCTATTATTTATTGGTTTCTTATAAAGAAACCATCAAAAATTTCGGACTTAGATACAATAGAAGCATCAAATTTCCTGACCAAACCATGTCTCTAACACCCTCAACCCGCAAAGGCATCATCCTGGCCGGTGGCTCCGGCACCCGTCTTTATCCGGCTACGCTTTCGGTTTCCAAGCAGCTCTTGCCGGTCTACGACAAGCCGATGATCTATTACCCGTTGACCAGCCTGATGATGGCCGGCATGCGGGATATTCTGGTCATCTCTACGCCACAGGACACGCCTCGCTTTGAGCAACTACTCGGCGATGGTTCTCAATGGGGTATTAATCTCTCGTACTGTGTGCAGCCATCCCCAGATGGTCTGGCACAAGCCTTTATTCTGGGTGAACAGTTTGTCGGCAATAACCCCAGCGCGCTCATCCTGGGCGACAACCTCTATTACGGGCATGATTTTGCATCCATTCTCAAGCGGGCAGATGCTCAGACCTCGGGTGCTTCGGTCTTCGCCTATCATGTGAATGATCCTGAACGTTATGGCGTGGTCGAGTTCGATGCTGCCGGTAGAGCACTCTCTATTGAAGAGAAGCCCGCTAAGCCCAAGAGCAAATACGCTGTTACCGGTCTCTACTTCTACGATAATCAGGTCGTGGACATCGCCAAGTCGATTAAGCCTTCGGCACGGGGAGAGCTTGAAATCACTACGGTGAATGAAACCTATCTCAAGCAAGATCAGCTCAATGTCGAGATCATGGGTCGTGGCTATGCCTGGCTCGATACCGGCACGCACGACTCACTGATTGAAGCCGCGCAGTTCATCCAGACCATTGAGCACCGTCAGGGCCTTAAAGTGGCTTGCCCCGAAGAGATTGCCTATCGCAACGGCTGGGTCACCGCTGAGAAGCTAGAGCAGCTGGCACAACCCTATCTAAAAACGGGTTACGGTCAGTATCTGATGAATCTGCTGGTGGAAGACATTCGATGAAAGCAACACCCACCAAGATCCCTGGCGTCTTTGTGATTGAACCCCGAGTCTTCGGGGATGAGCGTGGGTTCTTCTTCGAAAGCTTCAATGAGAACGCATTTCGCAAGGCCACGGGTTCCAATGTAACCTTCGTCCAAGATAACCACTCCAAGTCTGTCCAAGGCGTACTCCGTGGCTTGCATTACCAGCTACCACCCAAAGCCCAGGGAAAACTAGTGCGCGTGGTGCAGGGTGAGGTCTTTGACGTGGCCGTAGACATCCGCAAAGATTCCCCAACCTTTGGTCAGTGGGTGGCTGAGATTCTGTCCGCCGATAACAACAAGCAGATGTGGATTCCGCCGGGCTTTGCCCATGGCTTTCTGACACTCTCTGACACGGCCGAGTTTCTGTACAAAACGACCGATTACTGGTCCCCAGAACATGAGCGGGCAATCATCTGGAACGATGCCTCACTCAATATCAATTGGCCACTGAATGGTCAGCAACCAACCCTTGCGGCCAAGGATACTGCAGGCGCGTCTTTTGCTAACGCAGAAATTCCCGCAAACTTTTAATTAGTCATGTGGTTTTGCTGTAAGTTGTGGCGCCATCGCAGCCCACACTTCATCTGGCGTAATACTTGTCAGGCATTCGCTGACTTTTCCACCGCCGCAACCATCAAGACCGCAAGGGCGGCAATTAAACTGGGCGCTACGAGTCACCACCTGATGTTCGCCCTCGCGTGGTTTTCCCCAAGGACCCCAATGCCCTTCACCTGAGGGGCCAAACAAAGCAACGACTGGCGTTTTCATGGCCGCAGCAATATGCATCGGTGCAGAATCAACGCCAGCAAAAAGCTTGGCCTGACCAGTCAACGCACCCAGTTCTTTTAGCGACAACGAACCCGCCAAGCTTAAAGCGGGCGGTTCATTACGTTTAGCGAGTGCCGCCTGAATCTGGTCAATCAATCGACCTTCTTTGTCGCCTGGCGCAGCCGTCAGTACCACTGGCCAACCTGTCGTACGAATACGGGCAATAATTTCTGCCCAACCCTCGGCCGTCCAACACTTGAAGTGCCAGCGCGAAGGGGGGTGCAGATGCACAAAGCCACCAGCCTTTAATCCCAACGATTGCAAACGCACACTCACATGCGCATCGGCATCTGCCCCGGGCACCAATGCCAGTGCACGCTTATCAGCAGCAGGTTGAATGCCTAGACGACGCAGAGCATCGAGGTTCTGTTCAACAACATGCCGGCGACCGCTACCCATGATCGGCGATACAAAGTGAGTAAAGCTACTTTTCCAGAAACGACCGCGGCCATTTACGCGTGGCGCAACCGACCAGCGGGGCTTAAGCAAGCGGGACAACCAGGCGCCGCGCGGATGCTCCGTCAGGTGAATAATTAAATCGTACTGGCGTGACTTCATATCTTTGAATAAAGCCCACTCTGCAGCACCCTGCCCCAGTAGACCGAGCTTCTTCCAGCCACGATCAATACAATGTAGCTGAACCATGTCCGGATGATCACGCAACATCTCCGCCGTGTCAGCGTAAACCAATGCATCAATTTCCACATGCGGCGCAGCTGCTTTCAGTGCAGATAACACTGGCGAAGCAAGCAACACATCTCCATGATGTCGCAACTTCGTTACGAGCACCCGGCGAACTTGAAAAAGATTAATGGCGTCAGCAGGCATGTCGTTATTGTACCGGTGCTACGCCAATTTGCTCGGCTGTAAACTCGAGGCAAAGAACCTGGCCATAGTCATAGCGCAGATCGAGCCACTTGGATCCGGGCAATGCTTGATGATGTGCCTGCAGCACCCGCATAACGCCTGCATGCGTTACAACGATCACTTCATCGTGCAAATGACTTATTTCGCGTAACCACTCAAGAACACGGCTCTGTAGCTCATAGCCCGTTTCACCCTTCGGAGGGCGGAAACCGGCGAGATCATTTGCCCATGCATCCAGCGCTGGAGCACCGATATCATCCCAGGACTGCATTTCCCAAGCACCAAAATTCAGTTCTTGTAGGCGGTTATCCCGAACATAGGCGGCATCCAGCATCGCCGCTATCTCTGCACACCGCAATAGCGGACTGCTAAATACAGGAACGGCGCTTGGCAACTGAGCGCGCATAACGCTCACCGCATCAGGGTGCTGCGAGATTGGCGTCTGCAGTAGCAAATCTGTTTGCCCATAGCAGACCCCAGGCCCTACGTCTGGCGGCAAATGCCGAACGAGCCAGAGCCGGATCGTTTTCAATCAGGCTTTCTCCGACACGCCGGCCGATGCAAAGCTGGCCATATCGTTAATGAATGCCACAGCGCCCTGAACAAGCGGCCAAGCCAATGCAACGCCCGTACCTTCGCCCAGGCGCATACCTAAATCGAGCAATGGGTCAGCATTCATGGCTGTCAGCTGCACGCGATGGCCAGCCTCGGCAGAACGGTGGCAATAGACACAATAATCACGTGCGGCCGGATACAGTTTGCAGGCTACAAGCGCTGCAGCACCCACCACAAAACCATCAATCAACACCACCATACGGCGCTCTGCTGCAGCGAGGATCACACCAACCATGGTGGCTATCTCAAAGCCACCAAACTCTTGCATCACTTGAGCGGGGTCGGTGATTTTTCCTGTGCGTTCCAAGGCCCGGGTCAACAGCTGTTGTTTACGATTCAGCCCTGCATCATCCAACCCTGTACCGCGCCCCACACATACATCAAGGGACTCGCCACTCAAACAATGGGTCAGCAAACTCGCGGAAGCCGTATTACCGATACCCATTTCACCAAGCCCGATGACATTGCAGCCAGCCTCTGCATAACGCGTAACGAGTGCGGCACCGTTATCAATAGCTTGGGCACATTGCGCGGCGGTCATCGCCGGCGTTTCGATATAGTTGTCTGTACCCGCGCCTAGCTTGCAGTTAATGAGCCCAGCACGTTCACCAAATTCGTGCGCAACGCCGCAATCGACAACGGCCAACGGCAACCCATAGATACGCGTAAAAACGTTAATGGCTGCGCCACCTGCGAGGAAGTTTTCGACCATCTGCCAGGTCACATCTTGCGGATACGCCGAAACACCGGCTTTGGCCGCACCATGATCTCCCGCAAAAACCAGCATCTGCGGCGCACTCAGTTTGGGCGACTCCGTCTGCTGAATAAGCCCAATTTGCTGCGCCAAGATTTCCAGCTGACCCAGCGCACCCAGTGGCTTTGTTTTACCGTCAATTTTATGTTGCAGCTGTTGCGCCAGGGCTCCAGCCGTAGGTGAGATATTAAAACTTCGCATAATTTTCCTGAAATTAACCGCGTAGGCTGAGTGGTAAACCGGCAATGGATACAGTGACCCGCTCACACAGTGCAGCAACATCCTGATTCAAACGTCCTTGCTCATCGGCAAAACGGCGTGCCAGACGATTTTCTGGCACAACGCCGGAGCCGATTTCATTACTGACCAAAATGATTTCGCCAGGTAACGCAGGAAGTGCATCTAGCAACGCTTGTCGTTCTATCCAGAAGCGCTCGCATGTTAGCGGCAAACCCGCTTCTAACTGTGCGCCACCTTCGCCTTTAAAAAGCAATGCCGATAACCAGAGCGTCAGACAATCGATGATCAGGCAACGACCCGGCGCAGCCTGTTCAACAAGCACCCGAGCCAGCTGCAGCGGTTCTTCTACAGTGTGCCAGTGTTGCGGGCGACTGTCTTGATGGTGCTGCAGACGTGCGGCCATTTCATCATCCAAGGCTTCTGCTGTTGCTATATAAATCACCTGCATTCCAGCCTGTTCGCAGGCCTTCGCATGATTTTCTGCCAGACGACTTTTGCCACTACGCGCACCGCCAAGAATGAGTTCACGCACGACAACTCTCCTGCAGAATCTGATCCAGCTTCTGCCAATCAAGACTCTTTTCAACAGCATCTGCCAACCGGTTTAGATCGGTCTCGCGTCGGGCAACAAAGTCAACGATGGCGGCATCAGCAAAGCCTGCCCAGCCAAGCAATGCCGACAAGGCTGCTGGTTGATCAAAGATGCCATGACAATAGGTACCGATCACCTGGTCATCCAACGAGCACGCGCCATCGTTTCTACCATCATCCAGCCTGAGCAAAGGACGGTTCAAATCTTCACCCTTGCTGATGCCCAGATGAATTTCATAACCACTCATAGCCGCATTGCCAGGCAGACACAGTCGACCCCTCACATTCTTTAACTGCTTTTCTGATTCAAGCGTTGTCTCAATATCCAACCAACCTAACGCAGGGGAACTGCCAGCCGCCCCTTCTAGTCCTTGCGGGTCGTGCAATTGCCTACCTAGCATCTGGAAGCCACCACATATACCCATAACCTTGCCGCCATAACGCAGATGTCGCTCAATAGCTTTATCCCACCCCTGTGCAAGTAACCAGTCCAGATCCGCCCGAACCGCTTTGGAACCAGGCAAAACGATCAGATCTGCCGATGAGATTTCCTGGTTTGGGCCAACCCATTGGAAATCCACTTCGGGATGCAGGCGTAAAGGGTCTAGATCATTGTGATTCGATACCCGGGGATACGCCGGAGCAATTACTTTAAGCTTTGGCTTTTCGTCCAGCTCCTGACCGCCCGCGATCGCATCCTCTGCATCCAGGAACAGCCCATGCAAATAGGGCAACACACCTAGGACGGGTTTACCCGTTCGCTCTTCCAGCCAACGCAACCCCGATTCCAGCAAACTGATATCTCCACGGAATCGATTAATGACAAAGCCTTTAACACGCGCCTGCTCAGAGGGGGATAGCAAATCAAGTGTGCCGACTAGGTGGGCAAAGACACCGCCACGATCAATATCCGCTACCAGGATCACCGGGCAATCAACTGCCTCGGCGAAACCCATGTTGGCGATATCACGATCCCGAAGATTAATTTCAGCCGGTGAACCAGCTCCTTCAACCAGCACTGCGTCGTATTTCTGAGTTAAACGCCGCCAGGAATCCAGTACGGCACCCATCGCCCGTGGCTTATAGGCGTGATAATCCTTGGCGTTGAGATCTGCGGCCACTTTTCCCTGAATAATGACCTGCGCCTGACGATCAGTCGTTGGCTTGAGCAACACCGGATTAAAGTCGGTGTGCGGTTCAAGACCGCAGGCATAGGCTTGCAACGCCTGTGCGCGACCGATTTCTCCGCCATCCTCAGTTACCGCAGAATTTAACGCCATATTCTGTGGCTTAAATGGCGCCACGCGTACGCCACGGCGTTGCAGAATGCGACACAGGGCCGCAACCAGCGTCGACTTTCCCGCATCAGAGGTCGTACCCTGAACCATCAGGGAAGCACATGGCATCAAACAAAATCCTGTCGATAAAAAAGAGGTAGCGGCAATCGTAATTACACCGCCTTAATCGTTTATTATCCCATGCCTGACAGGCATTTACGGCATCATGACCACTTCTGACATACCCGCCAGCCACCCATTTTCAGAGGCCGCCCGCGATGCGGTCTATCAGGCTATCTTTTCTCGGCGGGATGTCCGTAGCCAGTTTCTGCCCAAAGACATCCCTGATGAGGTGATCGGTCGTTTACTTATGGCCGCACACCATGCGCCTTCCGTAGGATTCATGCAGCCGTGGAACTTTTTGCTAATCAGTTCCGCCGAGACAAAAGCACGAGTTCAAGCGCTATTTCGTAAGGCCAACGACGAAGCACGGGATCAGTTTTCCGAAGGACGGAAGGATCTATACAGCCGTCTTAAGCTATAAG
>JBPCSW010000059.1:0-7606 GCA_051006675.1 Fluviibacter sp. | reverse complement strand
CGGCGGTTAGGTTTTCAGGAGTGCCCCAGTCATTGTTAGGCAGGTTAGCGTAGCGGCCCTGATAAACCTGGCGTTTGGTGCTAAATGCTTTGATGCTGCCATCTGGGTTAAAGTCGACAATCCAGAAAAAATTGTAGCTGCTGTCAGGCCAGGTGGCTGGCACCTGTTTCGCAAAAGGGGGTTGGTTCAGTTTGAGCAACTGACGTAAGGTGACCTGTTCGCCGGGATAGCGTGACTCAAGTGCGGCACTGGCTGTGTGAAAGTGCTCCCAGAACATGAGCACTTGCTTTCCAGTGTATCGCGGATTATTCATGAGATCCTGAACCGCAAGAAGGTTCTGACGGTTAAGCTCAGCCTCTAACTGCGAGTGAGTCCGATTGGCACTCGGTAATGCAATGTAGTTCGTCGTGGGCATGCCCCAGGAGTGCGCCGTCGGCTCAGCCGTTTCTGACGTATGAATCGTCAGCGTCATAATTGCGACCGGGGGCGCTTTGGGAAAGAGTGATTCAGATGCCTCGGCGCCCAGGTATTGATCACTGAGTGCTTGCGCACGATCTAAGCCTGTTTGGCACAGGTGCCAGGTATCGAGCTTTTCTCCGTGCCGGGTAATGACCAACCGATCCGGTGCGGCCAGGCTGTTCACACTAACGGCACAAGCCGCCAGAGCGAACAGCGTCAGCCGGACAAGACGCAATGACATACAGCCTTAGTTGGCTGATAGACCTGCCGCAACGCGTACAGCCGTAGTAACCCAGTTGATGGCCAGCTTCTGGAAAGCTTCTGTAGAGCTTGATTCCATCCGGAAGGTTTCGCCAGACATCACATAAACGCCTTCGCCTAGAAGCTTGCCGCTGACGCTGTCACGCATCTTTGCTTCGACCACCAGGGATGGGGTCTTTGAATCGACACCCGTTGCTTTCTGGGCAGCATATAGAACGGCTGATACCGGAATGACATTCAAAGGTTTGAAGCCATCACCTTCGATTTCTGCGCCTGTAATCGCTACGCTCAGGCGGGCAATGCCGGGGCCAGCTTTGTCGACTACGTTAAAGCGTTTGGCGGCTTTGTCTTTGAGCTCACTGTCGATCAGCATGCGAGTTTGGTAGATAGTTTCTTCAGTCAGACCTTTTTTACCTTCGTTTTTGAGCGCTGTCTGGAAGAGAATGACTGGGTCGATCATTACACCCTTCCAGTCACTACGATTGAAACCAGGGCTGATGTAGCGATAGACCTCAACCCCAGGGGCCGGGCTCTCTACTTTCTGGAGGCGGTTGTACTCCGAGGATGTCAGAAAACCGGACTTTTGATCTTGCGTTAAGCCACCGCCGCCGCAGGCCGCCACCGCCAATGCCGCTGTCGTAGTGAGAGCGATGGTGCGTATACGGCTAAACAGTTTGGTGCTGGTTGGGCGGGTTGTCATAAGGTGGCTCCGGTTGTCTGTTTGGGAATTGTCGCGTCTAGACTAAAGCCAAGCGGAGGGGATGTCTAGCGGCGGCGGTGATTTTTTTAAAAACAGCAAAATTTATGTCATCCGCCGGGCTGTTGAGGCGTTATCGGCAACAGGCGTTGTTACTTTTAAGAGGAGTACGCCATGAAGAAATCATTAATACTGGTGGCTTTTACTGCAATGACGGCTGTCGCTCAACCGGCTCTGGCAGATGGTCGATGGCATCATCATGGGGGTCGCGGTAATGGGTGGCTGCCGTTTGCGGCGGGTGCAGTTATAGGCAGTGTTGTGGTTGGATCCCTGATTCAACCACAGCCGGTGTATGCGCAACCTGTTTATGTGGCGCCGTCTGCGCCTCGAATTATTGTTGCTCGCCCCTATTACGCACCGGCACCGGTCTATGTCGCCCCTGCGCCACACTACGGTTATTACTATGAACGTGATTAGATTGCAGATTAAGTCTTAATCTGGTGCTGTAGGGTTTGGTAGTCCACCTTGCCGGTACGCAATACAGGTAACTCTGCCATGTGGATTAATTCACGGGGTAGGTAGGTATTGGGGATGCGGGATTCTGTGTAATGTGCACGAATGGCCTCAAGCGTAAGTTCGGGGTCATTGGTATACAGTCGAATCAAGGTTTTGGTCTGCTCATCAGATTCGATGGCGATAGCGGCATGATGGAAGTCTGGCGAGAGCTTGGCAATTTCATCTTCGATGTAGCCAAGGGAAATCATCTCCCCCGCAATTTTAGTAAAACGCTTCTTGCGCCCTTTGATAGCAAGAAAGCCTTCTTCATCTACGGTCACAATATCGCCCGTGTCATACCAGCCATCGTTGAGCGAAGAGCGGTCTTCCAGGAGGTCATGCAAGTAGGATTTCATGATATTGCCGCCACGTACATGAAGCACGCCGCCTTCTGTGATGCCTTCATGTGGCTCAATACGATATTCGATATGCGGCAGAATGCGCCCAACACTGCCATGGCGTGTGGCGCCGGGCACGTTGACGGCAATCACTGGGCCGGCCTCAGTGGCGCCATATCCTTCGAGCATGGTGATATTGAGCGATTCGTATAGTTCTCGGGTTCGAGGTTTGAGTCGCTCGGCTCCGGCAACGACAAAACGCAGCGAGGCAAGATCTTCGGGGTTTGCCACTTTAAACATCTGAGCTATAAAAGTATCGTTCGACAGAAGAACGGTTGCCTGATATTTGCGAATGAGGTGTAGGTTCTCTTTGTGACGGAGTGGTGACAATCCGATGATGGTTTTCATGCCATTCAAGAGTGGCAGCAAAACGCCAGCAGTTAAACCGAAGGCATGAAAGTGCGGGAGCGCACTAAACATCACTTCGTGTTTGCCGATCGGAAACGCTTCCAGGATCTGACCACAGTTAGTGAGGAGGTTGCGGTGGGTGAGAACCACGGCTTTGGGATCAGCCTCGCTACCGGAAGTAAAAAGAATCACCGCAGCATCGTCCGGCTGGCTACGTTCTGTTTGCAAGCGCTTCAGTTTGACGCGGAGTGCACCACTCAGCTTGGCCAATCGACCGATTTTTTTGGCAATGTCTTCCAGAAAGACGGTCTGGATACCCAGTGCACCTAATTGATCGGGGAGATCGTTGAGTCCACATTTGTCGAGGAATTGGTGCGAAGTCAGTACGACATCAAGATGTGCCCGTTCGCAGCAGCGAAGCAAAGTAGGCACCGGAAAGGTGTAATTAAGAATGACCGCAGTTTTGTGTGCAAAGTTGCAACCCATGGTGGCAACCACACCCGTGACGCTGTTGGGAAGCAAGCAACCCACGTGCCGCTTACGCGTTAGTGCCTCGATGCGGCGGGAAAGCACGGCACAACCAACAACAAGGCGATTGTAGGTGAGGGACCTGCCAAGCTCGTCATAAATAATCGGTTGGCGACTTCGATTAGCCACCGCTGCCATCAAGAGACGTTTGGGAATGGTGTTGTTAGCGGGCATGATGAACCCCTATGTTTATACTTCGATCAGTGTGCCATGAGTTGGAAAAAAGATGGCGGTGCGTACATTTAATCCCTCTTTGGCAAACAATGCCGCATAACGTTCCAATTGAGGCTTGTAGGCTTCAGCCTTGGCTTTGATTTGTTGTTCGATGGGTGTGTCAGATTCGGTTATGCGCATTGTTTTATAGTCGATGATCCAGCGATCACCTGCATCAATGAACGTACGATCGATCACGTGATGACTAAAACTCTCTGGGTGATCAGCGTTGAGGCTGCTCATCGGAACTTCACAACCCGCAGCTTCCCGCGGGCCAAGCAGCCATTGCCCATGTTCGCAGTTAAGGGCACCCCAAAGGGCTTCTTGTACAAGGGTTGCCGCGCCCCGGCAGTCGACGGGTTCGTGCCCCTCATTGGCAAAGTATTGTTCGAAGTAGGGCAGCAGTTCCATGATGCGTTGGCTCGGCCATGCTGTTAAACCATCTTTCGCAATGGCCTCAAGGTAGCGATGCGTGAGCGTACCAATGGCCATGTCAATCGTAGCGTTATCCGTAGGTTGTGCGCCTTCAAAGGGTGCAGAGGGTTCAGCATTGTGCTTAATAGCAGCCGGTTCGCTTAAGCATTTACTGCGCAGACGGATCAAGCGCGGGACAAACTGCGTCGAATCGATTCTCCTAACAGACCGAAGATTGCTCGCGGGTTGCGCGGCCGCTTTCAAAAATGTGTTTTCCAGCGTAGGCCATAAGGGGGCAAGTAAAGAAGTTGCCGCCGGGGGTTTGAGTGCGTTGTCGGTCTCAGACTTTAGGTCACGATAAGCGACGCCCAGCAGATGTAATCGACGCTCTGCCCGGGTAACGGCGACATAAAGCACACGCTGCGCTTCGTTGAGGCCACGTGTTTTCTCCAGATTGCGTAAGAGGTCATAGGGTGTGGGGGTATCCGATGGCGGCGCACCCACTGGCGGCACAGGTGCAACTACGAGGTGTTCGTGCTCATCATCGAGCAGTACGGTATCCCAGATGATTAAGGCCTTATCATCGGAGGGAAGGCGCTTATGCAAGCCAGGCAGAATAACGGTATCAAATTGGAGCCCCTTGGATTTGTGCACGGTCATTAATTGCACGTGCTGGCTATCCAGAGTGGCTTCCGGGGCTGCAAAAAGACGGCTAAGGCCATCGTCGAGGCGAGTTAAGTCTAGCGTGCCATGCGTGTCTAGCCTGTCGAGCAGTTTCAGAAATGCTTGAACATCTGCAGCATCGTTCGATGTGTTGAGACACTGCGGACCACCTAATGCACGCCAGATACCTTCTATCCATCGACGAGGTCGTTGGAGGCTCCGTGCCGTATAGGCTTCGGCAATAAGCTGTCGAATCCGGCGCAGTCTATGTTGGCTGTCGGCCGATAGTTGATCAATGAGCGACTCATCTTGCATGAGTGACCAAATAGTTTGCTCATGGTCGTGTGCGGCAAGTTGATGTAAGTCAGCCAGTGATAGTCCGCACCATGGCGCTCGAAGGATTGCAAGCCAGTTAATACGATCACCCTGGTGGTGTAGCGCACGGGTAAGTGATGCCAGATCTTGAACAGATTGCCTCGCGGCTAGTGCGTCGATCTCAACGGCTTGAAATGGAATCCGTGGCTCTTGTGTCTGTAGAAGCGTGACCAGTGCGTCAAGATGGCTGCGTGCACGCACCAAAACAGCAACTTTGCCCTCTGGTGCTTCCAAGCGTGCTTCCTGGAGCAGGCGAACAATGGTTTCAGCTTCTTGTTGATCCGCCAAGTAGCAGGGTGCTGTTTCATCCGTGTCCGGGTCGCGTTCTCCGCTAATGATGGGGTGAATGCTGACGCCGGCCTGGCTCGATAGTGGTTTGCTAGCAACCGCAGGGCTGAAGCGAACGGCGCCGCGAGTGGCGTCGTCTTTTTCTGCGAAAACAGAAGCAAAGGTGCCGTTGACCCAGTCAACGATGTTTTTGTTGGATCGATTGTTTTGGTAAAGCTGCAGTGGCACGGGTTGGATAGGGCCAATGCCGTTCTGGCGCACGCGTATAAACAGACCCACATCCGCTTTTCGGAAGCGGTAAATAGATTGCATGGGATCGCCGACCAGAAAGAGTGTTTGGCCGCAGTCAGTGCTCCAGCCCGAAGTGAGCATTTCCAGAAGTTCGACTTGGCCCGGGCTTGTGTCCTGAAATTCGTCAACGAGCAAATGGCGAATCTGGTAGTCCAGTTGTTGTGCGAGGTCTGTGGGGCATTCTGGTTCGCCCAACGCTAATAGCGCGCGGCGTGCGATCTCGGTATGGTCTACGGTTTTTTCCTGGATAAAGATGAGCCAGAGATTGCCGTAGGCTAGATGGAGCAGCCGAGCCAGATCTTGAACAATCCTGGCTTCAGGATCACCCAGAACCGGGTCGGGCAGTTCCCGAATGCGAGAAAGGGGATCTAGCAGCTTTGCTGCATCAAGATTGGCAAGCGCATCTTTCAGCGTCTGCTTTTGTTCTTTATTCTCTTTCCCGGCTAGGTTGATCGGGCTGCGATAATCTTTACGCAGCTTGTTTTCAGATGTTAAAAAAAGTTCGGCAATTGCGCGCCATCGGGGCAGCGTGTGTGCTTGTGCCGGTAATGCAGCATCCCAGTCGGCCAGCAAATGAATGGGTGACTCTGGACTATTGGTTGCTGCATGGCGTGCAGCGCTCATCACTTCTGATGTAAAGACGCGGCTAAGTGCGGTAGCAATAACAGAGAGCTCTTCGTCGATGAGACGCTCAAAGACATGGGTCACAGCCGACTGAAGTTGCTTGCTCTGGCCAACATGGGTATAGCGTTGCCATTGATCTCGCCGTTCCAGCATGGCGACCAGCATAGTCTGGAGCCGGCCTGCATCGTTATCGAAGTAAGCCAGGACGCTTTCTACGGTGTTTCGATCGGTTTCGTCCGAAGCTGTTTCCAAGAGGGCTAGCGTATTTCGAGCAGCTTCTTCATAAAGCGGCTTGCACTCAGTGCTCAATCCTGGCTGCGTGCCAAAGCGAGTGAGTAATGGCATCTGGCGCGCTAGGCTCATCGAAAGGGCGTCGAGCGTCATGACTCGTAATCGCCCTGGTTGATCCAGTAGTTGCCATTCGCGCAGATTATTCTGTTTTAAGACATCTAAAGCGAGGGCGTATGTCTTTTCCTTGTGAGGTGGGGCATCCGCGGCAAGCGGCTGCGTGGCAGCGCGAAGGCTGGCCATAATTCGATCCCGCATTTCTGCAGCTGCTTTGCGCGTAAAAGTGAGCGCAACAACTTCCTCTGGTTCGTTAACGCGCGCCAGCAACACAAGAAAGCGTTGCGTTAGTAGCTCGGTTTTGCCCGCACCGGCGGGTGCGTCGACAATAAACGAACGGTTCGGATCAAGTGCTTGTTGACGGGCAGCGGCATCAGCAGCAAGTTGTACTTCTTCGCTCATTTCAGGGCATGCCACATGGTTAATGCTGTTCATGTGGCGGTCTCCGTTGGTTCGGGATCATTCAATGAAGAATTCAGCTGGAGATCACGTTCCGCGAGTCTTAACAAAGGGCGTACATCGCAATAAAGCAGGTCGTTCTCGTTGGTAAAACGCACGCTCGCATCTCCGTGGCATACCTCTTCGGCAATCGATCGAATAGATCGATCCCAGTGCGCCAAGACGCTGGCCCAGTCAGGAAAAGAAGCCGCATCGAACAGTCTGCGCACCCGAAAGCTATTAAGGTCTTCGACGCCGGGCAAAAGATTGTCGCCATCGCCGATGCCTTTAAAAGCGAGTTTACTTAAATGAACTTGTCCGAAGGCAACGCCAGCGACATCGCCTTCGCTAGGCGTAGCAATCGCTGCGTAAATTGGCAATTGCGGTTCGGTGAGACGGTCGCTAGCCCAATTGCGCGTATCAATGTTAGCACCAGTTTTGTAGTCAATGATCAGCAAGCGGCCATCGGCAAGCTGGTCAATACGGTCGATGAACATCCGCACTTCAATACCGCCAATATTGTGCTGAAACTCGTGTTCACAATGAAGCACTGTGAAGGGTTCAACACGCGCCGCTTCCATTTCTAGCCACTTTGTTAGAAGCCGGTGCAAGCGCTTGCGTTCCAGTGCCTGCTGTCGAGGCTTGAGGGGCTCGTATTTCTTGTTGGTATTGTAGGCGCTAAGCACCTGCTCGATGGCCTGATCAACGG
>JBPCSW010000058.1:0-2512 GCA_051006675.1 Fluviibacter sp. | reverse complement strand
GTCTTACGTGGATGGGCTGTTGATTATTAGCGGTGCGATGACAGTCTTCAGCAAAGAAGCACTGATCAATATCGGGGGCTTCAAGTCAGACACGGTCACGGAAGATCTGGACGTGGTACTTCGCTTGCATCAGTATTACTGCGAGCAGCAGATTCCCTACCATATCTGGACGATTCCTAACGTTATCTGCTGGACACGAGCACCCAGAACGATCGGTCAGCTCAGAAAGCAGCGTATACGTTGGATGATGGGTGCGCTTCAGTGCCTCAGCAAATGCCGTACACTCATCGGTAATCGGCAGAATCGGGTGCTTGGCTGGATTGCATTGCCACATCTCATTTTTATCGAGGTGTTTGCGCCGATTATCGAATTCATTGGCCTAGTTGTACTTATTGTATCCGCCGTAATGGGTATCCTCTCTTACCAATCGGCTCTCGTTTATGGCTTTCTGATTTATGCCCTAACCGGGTTCTATTCCTGGAACTCGATTTACGCGGGTGACATCTACTTCAAGAACTACTCCACCTTGATGGACGATTTGCGCGTAGGGCTGGTGGGTCTTGTGGAGCCTATTGGATATCGCCAGCTGGAATCAATCTGGCGAATGGTTGGCTGGTGGCGGTGGTTGACCGGCAAAAAGATCGACTGGTGATTTAAAGCACTTTTGTGCCGACCCACCAGGCGGCACCGGCGATCAAGGCGCTGCACGGAATGGTGAGGATCCAGGCCCAGACGATATTGCCTGCCACGCCCCAGCGCACACGGCGTGCGCCACGGGTAGAGCCCACGCCGGCGATGGCACCGGTAATGGTATGTGTGGTTGAGACGGGAATGCCAAGAGCGGTGGCAAAGAAGAGGGTGATAGCTCCTGCGCTGTTGGCGCAGAAACCACGAGCCTGGTTCAGCTTAGTAATGCGGTTGCCCATGGTCTTGACAATGCGCCAGCCGCCGAACATGGTGCCAAGGCCCATGGCGGTATAGCAGGACAACACGACCCACGGCGGCACGTGCTCGTTGGGGCTGGAGGCACCTGCGGCGATGAGTAGCATCCAGATGATGCCGATGGTCTTCTGGGCATCGTTGCCGCCATGACCTAAGCTGTAGCCGGCGGCTGAAACCAGTTGTAGTCGGCGGAAGTGTTTGTCGACTTTACTGGGCGACATATTGCGGCACAACCACGAGACAGTCACCATCATCAGGCTGCCGATGGTAAAGCCCAGGAACGGCGCAATAAAGATGAAGGCAATGATCTTGAGGACACCTGCCGAGATCAGGCTACCGAAGCCGGCTTTGGCGACGGCCGCACCGACCAGGCCGCCAACGAGCGCATGCGACGAGGAGGAGGGGATGCCGTAGTACCAGGTCAGCACATTCCAGGCGATGGCGCCGACGAGTGCCCCGAAAATGATGTAGTGGTCGACGATGGACGGGTCAATCGTGCCCTTGCCGATGGTGCCGGCCACTTTGAGTTCGAAGAGGAAGTAAGCCAGGAAGTTAAATGCGGCTGCCCAGATCACCGCCTGGTGTGGTTTGAGGACGCGCGTTGAAACAATCGTGGCGATCGAGTTGGCCGCATCATGAAAACCGTTCATGAAGTCGAACAGCAGTGCGACGATGACGAGGGTGATGATCACCCCCAGACTCATTTGCAGGTTATCCATGAGACAGGTGACCGACGATTAGGAATTTTCGAGGACGATGGCTTCGATGGTGCCGGAAACGTCTTTGCAACGATCCGTCACCGATTCGAGAATCTCGTAGATTTCCTTGAGTTTGATGACTTCACGGACATCCGGTTCGTCACGGAACAGCTTGGACATCAGCTCGCGGTGCAGGCGGTCGGCATCCGATTCCAGTTCGTCGATTTCATGGCAGATCGTTAGGATGTGCGGGCCGTTCTGCATGCTGTCGAGCAGCTTCACAACGGCGGCGATGTGGTTACAGCAGCGGGCAGTGACTTGGGCAAGCGCAATGGCCTCTTGCGGAACGCGCTGGATGTCGTAGAGGGCGACCGACTCGGCCACATCCTGGATGATGTCGAGAATATCGTCCATACCGCTAATGAGCTCGTGAATTTCGTCACGGTCAAAAGGGGTGATGAATGACTTGTGCAGTTGCGCCAGCGTTTCGTGGGTCACCTTATCGGCCTGGCGCTCCACCTGATCGATTTCATCGGCCAGGCGGGAAACTTCGCCCGACTGATTGGCCAGCGCCGCGATCAGCTCGGTCAGCAATTGGCCGCCCTTGATAATCAGGGCAGCATGATTGTTGAAGTGGTCGAAGTATTTGCCTTCTTTGGGCATCAATTTGCCGAACATGGTGATCCTATGCGGTGTCATTCAGATGAAATGCTATTGTAATCTGACGGTAAGAATCCCGCGCTGCTCAGACAGGATAAAATGGCGCATCTTGGTTAATTTATGGCACTTATGAAACACAGAATTGCCTTGTTTTTGTGCACCCTGGCGGTGCTCCCCGGCTGTGCGCTGACCCAGAAGCCAGCGGTCGTGAG
>JBPCSW010000057.1:0-4057 GCA_051006675.1 Fluviibacter sp. | reverse complement strand
CGTTTTACGCTGGCGCATACGGCTTTTTCCGGGATGGCGCAGGCGGCGGCCGACGCTGGTATCACACAGGTTGATGGTGTGTTGTTCGATCTCGGTTTGTCGTCGCCGCAACTCGATACGGCGTCGCGTGGATTTTCTTTCCGGTTTGATGCGCCGCTGGATATGCGCATGGACACCACACGTGGACAAACGGCTGCGGCCTGGCTGGCAGAAGTCGATGAAAAAACTTTGGCGGAGGTAATTAAGGACTATGGCGAAGAACGGTTTGCTGTCTCGATTGCAAAGAAGGTTGTGGCTACTCGGACCGAGTGTCCTATCACCACAACAGGGGAGCTTGCAGCGCTCGTACGTGCGTGCGTGCGCACCCGTGAGCCCGGCCAGGATGCGGCGACGCGCACCTTCCAGGCTGTACGGATTTATCTCAATCAAGAGCTCGGCCAGCTGGCGCTAACGCTGCCGCAGGCGATGGACCTGCTCAAGCCGGGTGGTCGTCTGGCAGTGATCAGTTTTCACTCGCTGGAAGATCGTGTGGTGAAACGCTTTCTTCAGGCGGGCGCCAAACCGGTGGAGCCGCCCAAAGGTGTGCCGCTCACGGCAGCCCAGCTACCCAAGCCCAAGCTGGCTGTCATTGGTAAGCCGGTAAAGGCAACAGCGGCCGAAGTGGCTGCTAATCCGCGTTCGCGCAGTGCCATCATGCGCGTTGCAGAAAAGCTGGCGGCCTAACAATGCGCCGGCTTAACCTCCTCCTGATCGTTGTGGTGCTGGTATCCGCTATTGGCGTGATTACGAGTCAGCACCACGCGCGCAAGCGCCTGCAGGCGCTGGAGCAGGAGCGGGAGCGTACGAATAATCTTGAAGTAGAGTTTGGTCAGCTGCAGCTCGAAATGTCATCCTGGGCGGCGCATACGCGCATTGAAAAAATCGCGCGTGAAAAGCTCGGTATGCAGCCGCCCGATATGAAAAAAGTGCAGAAGCTGGGGGGTGGGCAATGAGTCGCAAAGACCATCGCTTTACTGAAAGCCCGGTGTTGAAAGACCAGCTCGCGAGCTGGCGTATTCATTTTGTGTCGGCGCTGATTTTTGGCGCGTTGCTGGCATTGGTAGGCCGCGCTTTTTATCTGCAGATGATTAATGAAGACTTTCTGCAGGCGCGGGGCGATGTGCGCTATCGCCGCGTGCTCGAAATTCCCGCCTCACGCGGCAAGATTCTGGATCGCCATGGTGACATGTTGGCGCAATCGACGCCAATGCGCGCTGTGTGGGCAACAGCGGATGCCAAGCTGGATCACGATCAGTTGAAAGCGCTGGGTGATCTGCTGGAGATGAATCCGAAGGCGATTGAAAAGAAGCTCACCGGCGATAAGAATTTTGTTTACTTGAAGCATCAGGTTTCGCCAGATGCCGCTGCACGTATCGCCGCATTGAAGCTGCCAGGCATTCAGATGGATCGAGAATACAGCCGTTTCTACCCGGCTGGCGACATGGTGGCGCACATGGTCGGCTTTACGGGTAAGGATGACCGCGGCCAGGAGGGCGTGGAGCTGGCGTTCGAATCGCGGCTTGTCGGCGCCAACGGTGAACGCACCGTCATTAAAGACCGTCGTGGCCAGATCGTCGAAGAAGTGGGTTCGGAGCGTCCGCCGCAGGATGGTGAAGACATCCAGTTAGCCATTGACGCCAAGATTCAGTTCGTTGCGTTCAATGCCCTGCGTAATGCCGCTGAAAAATTCAACGCCAAAGGCGGCAGTGTCATCGTTGCGGATATCAAATCGGGCGAGATTCTGGCGCTGGCTAACTGGCCAACCTATAACCCGAACAACCGTTCGCAGCTTTCCGGTGGCCAGCTGCGTAATCGTGCGGTAACCGATAGCTTTGAGCCGGGCTCGACCATGAAGCCTTTCATCGCCGCATTGGCGCTGGATCGTGGCAAGTACAAATTTGATTCCATCATCAATTGTGCGCCGGGCAAGATGACAATTGGCTCGGCAACAATTAGCGATGCGCATCCACACGGCGCATTGACCTTGGCACAGGTGATTCAGAAGTCGTCCAACATTGGCGCCACCAAAATTGCACTTGGGTTCCCTTCGGAAGATATGTGGAATATGTTCTCGAAGGTGGGTTTTGGTAAGCCGCTGGGCCTGGGCTTCCCGGGTGAGGTCGGTGGCCGTTTGCGCCCATGGCAGACCTGGAAGCCGATCGAGCAGGCGACAATGTCTTACGGTCACGGCATCTCGGTAACCGTCGTGCAATTGGCGCACGCCTACATGGCTTTTGCCCGCGATGGAGACGTGGTGCCATTGTCGTTGCTAAAGACCAACGGTCAGGCCCCTGCTCAGCCGGTGTTTGCCCCGGAGACATCACGCCAGGTGCGTTTGATGCTGGAGATGGTGGTCAGTCCGGAAGGCACCGCTAATAAGGCGGCTGTGCCGGGTTACCGCGTCGGCGGTAAAACGGGTACGGCGCATAAGCTGGTTGGCGGTCGCTATGCGAATAAGTATCTCGCATCGTTTGTCGGTATCGGCCCGATCTCCGATCCGCGCTTGGTTGTGGGTGTGGTGGTCGATGAGCCGGTCGGTGCACACTACGGTGGTGATGTGGCCGGCCCGGTGTTCTCCGAAGTTATGGGCGGCGCCTTGCGTACGCTCGGCGTGCCTCCGGACAAAGAGTCGACACCGGCAGCGCTGAAAGTTGCGTCACCGCCAGCGCCTGGTGTCGCCACTACGCCTGTTAAAAAGAAGGGGGCGCAATAATGGCGCCGCTCTTGACGCGTGAAGATGTGCTGAGCTGGGTCCTTGCGCAAGGCCTACGGCCAACGGGTGTGTGCGCAGATAGCCGTCGCGTGCGTGCGGGCGATCTCTTTATTGCCGAAGTGGCTGAAGCCGCTGCGCGTGCAGTCTATGCCCGCGATGCTTTGGCGAATGGCGCTTGTGCCGTACTTTGGTCGGCTGATTTGCCCTTGTGCGAAGCCGAGTTCGGTAGCGCGGCTGTGGTCGCTGTTCAAGGCTTACATGCGCTGGTGGGGCCGATTGCCCAGCAAGTCTATGGCAACCCGAGCACGCGCTTGCGTGTTCTGGCCGTAACGGGAACGAATGGTAAGACAACCATCACGCAATGGCTGGCTCAAACCATGCCAGGTCGTTGTGCCGTAATCGGGACGCTGGGTGCGGGGTATCCGGATGCGATGGTTGAAACCGGCTTTACAACCCCGGATGCTGCTCAGTATGCGCACCTGCTGGCAGATTTTGTGGAAGATGGCGCAACGTCATGCGCGGTCGAAGCCAGTTCGATTGGTATTGAAGAAGCGCGTATGGCCGGTAGTGCGATTGATTGCGCTGTGTTTACCAATCTCACGCGAGATCATCTGGATTACCACCAGACGATGGAAGCCTATGCTGCGGCCAAGGCGAAGCTCTTTGTTTGGGAAGGTTTGCGCGCCGCCATCATCAACTATGACGATGCCTTTGGGCGGACACTCTTTGAAAAAACCACCGCGAAACGAGTGGTGGGCTATGGTTTGAACTCGCGACCTCAGGCATTGCCAAGCAATGTGAGTTGGGTTGGTGCGGAATCGGTTCAAACAACGGCGCAGGGCATGAGCGCCACGCTGGTGTTTGGTGATGAGCGCATGGTGTTTACGACACGGATTATCGGTCTGCACAATCTGTCGAACCTGTTAGCAGTTGCTGCAGTGCTGGTCGCTCAAGGACTAGCGCCGGCAGAGATTGTTGTCGAACTCACGAAGTTGCTGCCACCCGCTGGGCGTATGGCTTGCCTGGGTGGAGAGCGTGCGCCGCTGGTGGTAGTCGATTATGCGCATACGCCAGACGCGTTGGCGAATATTCTCGCCGCCTTGCGTGACGTAACGCAGGCGCGCGGTGGCAAGCTAGTCTGTGTGTTTGGTTGTGGTGGCGATCGTGATCCGGGTAAGCGTCTGGAAATGGGACGCGTCGCTGCTGCGGGGGCTGATGCGGTGTGCATTACCTCAGATAATCCGCGCTGGGAATCGGCAGCGGATATTCTTCAGGCAATTGCAGCAGGAGCCCCGGCGGCACGTG